>CAILJQ010000173.1 GCA_903834625.1 uncultured Bacteroidota bacterium | reverse complement strand
ATTATCAAATTAATTCGAGCGTTCAAAAAAGGGAGATTTTGGTTTGTACAGAATGCGGTTTTGCGATAGATTTGAAGCCAATTAAAAATAAAATTGAATCTGAAACAGGAAAAAAAGTAATCTTTTAACCATACGTTTATGAACAGCAGGAAAGCACAAATTGAAAAACACCCCTTATTCTCTTTTGTTGATGATACCAAACAAGGCAAATACACAGAAACTATTCCTTATGAGGTACCTCAGGAATACCTGAGGTTGGTTATCCCAGAATATGACCGTGTATTGATTCATGATGATGGAGATCCTATTGGAGTTCATTTGTTTGGTGTAAGGTAACCTATATTACTTTACTAGGCCACTGTATGATTTTTTTCAGTGGGGAAATATTATTTTATCGACTTCAAATGGTATCTTTCAGGTTCAATTCCTTGCCATGAAAGGTTTCAAAATTTTAACTCCAGAATTCACAGAAATACATTTTCAATTTTATTGGCAAGATGCTCCAATCACCTGTGCTGCGTTTGAAAATATTTTACCATTTACACAAACCTTTTATCATGCCAGGTTTTCTGGGCAAGAAATTTGGATAGACAACCTCACGCCACTTTCTATCCTTCAAGAGAATGCCTCCATATTTACTAAACCCGGAGAAGTTGTTCTAGGTCCTGAGTTTCCTAAGCGAACCAAAACCGCCAATTGTTTGGGTGTTTATTATGGTGAGGGAAAAGGGATAGATGCCTGCAATATTTTTGCTTGCGTGGTTCCCCATCACGCAGAAATGCTCAATAATTTGGGCATGAAAATATGGAAAGAGGGTGCAATGGCGTTACAGTTTTTACCACTTCCTAACCTTGAGAAATAGTAGAATGATCATCTGCCATCTCAAAAGCCATTTGATGAGTTGATAGCCGAGCAAGAAAAGTTGCTAAAAGAAATGAAATCGTTGATGAAAAAATACCCACAAAGCACGGCCAGTTAGGAAATCTTAGAATAGAAACTTTTCATTCCGTTAGCAGTTAAATAATACCTTCTATCAAAAATGAAATGTACTTTTTTTTTGGTTCGAAGCGAATAATTACTTTTACCTATAACAACTGATAAACTATATGACTAAAGAGGAATTTTTGAAGTCGAACTATTTTAAAATTGGCTTTCCTGTTATGGGCTTTGCCTTACTTATTACACTTTGGAAAAAGGGAGTAATTTTGGGTCAGTATCTCTATGCTTTTTTCAATTGATGTTTACTACCCGATATACGCTTTTAGTTAATTTATTCCTATTACTTCTGTTGTGCTTTTCCTTACAATCATGTAAGCCCGAATTGAAAAGGCCACCCCAGGAACAATTAGAACTAATGCTGATAGGTTTGCCAGAGCACATAGATACCAATGTGCTTTTTAAGGAAGGAGTTTCTTATTTCACCTCGCATAAAGGTCTTGAAGTATATATGCGTTACGAGAGGAGCAACCCGAGTTTGATGCACGGTACCAAAAATTTCAGCGCAGAAGTGCTCCTGTAACATTTACACCGCCCATGCCAAAGGAAACAACTGATTGAAATCATTGGTGCTTTCTTTTTTATCTCCTACATTCGAGTAAGCCATTTAAGAACTACTTCCTATGAATACTGCTGTACAATCTTTTCAAACCTTTATAATAAACCAACGAAATTTTGATATAAATGCAGTAGCACTTACCCAACAATCATTAGAAAGTTTGCTGCAACAACTGCCCTCAAAAGAAAAGCAGTTAATACAGTTACATGAAGCCTTATTGTTTACTCTAGCCTATTCAGCCAATGCAGAAATATACCGTTTAGCCGAAGCAGTGATGGCATTGTTGGTTCAAACCGTAACCCAAAGTGTAAAAGTTAATCCAAACTCCTTTTACAATTCTGGAATTACAGGCTCTCTCGTTTGTGCCAAATTTGGTTTATTGCTGAACCAATACTTGTTGGAGCAAAATCTTCATACGCTTGAATTAGCTGGTATTGACGGCGAATCATCTGATTTGGTTACCAAACTCAATTTCACCTTAAATACCATTGAACAAGAATTAATGCCCAGTGAGGCGGGGTATTTTAAGCAATGGCAAAAACACTATATCCCTTCAATTAAGGATAAGCGTGAGAGATTGGCTTATTTCATTCAGGCCATCTTGCAAATGAATGGCTCTATTTCATATCGTGAGAATTTGTTGTTAAATTTTGAGTTATATACCCAGTTCTCCCTCGATGTGCATTTGCTAGGATTGAGTTTGGGAAGATTGCCGCAAGCTACCATTCATTTGCACCGAACAGGTATAAAGAAAAAAGTAAGTATCCATGAGGTAATGGAATTGGGAAAACCTCAACAAATAAAATTGAAACTAAAGGAGCAAGAAAAATTAGTTCAATTGGCAAGAGGTTCTATGGCTTCGCTGCTGCGTGAAACCGATACATTTACTTATGCCCAAACCCACGAAACAGAATTATTTCAAATGGGAAGGGGAATCCAAATTGCTTTATACTACATGATTCCCGAACAGAAGTTTGCGTTGCAATCGTATGTAGGCTATTTATTGTTTAAAAATGGCTTGCCTATGGCTTATGGTGGATGCTGGATCTTGGCCAAACAAGCAGCCTTTGGTGTAAATGTTTTGCCTCCTTACAGAGGTGGAGAATCTTCCTTGGTGGTTGCTCAATTGCTGAGGTTATACAGTTTCCGTTTCGGTTTGAACCGATTTACCGTTGACCCCTATCAAATTGGTAAGGGAAATTCTGATGGTATTGCTTCTGGTGCATTTTGGTTTTATTATAAACTTGGGTTCAGACCGAAACAAAAAAACCTTTTTGACCTAGCTGAAATGGAAGTTAAAAAAATGGAAGTGGAAAAAGGATACCGAACCCCAGCAAAAACCTTGGTAAAGCTAGCCGATGCAGATATTTTTATGGATTTGAAGGGTGCCATAGATGAGAGCGTTGATTTGTCAACCATTTCAAGGGCGATTAGTACCCATGTAAATCTTCATTTTCAAGGCAATAGGAATTTAGCCCTAGAATCTGCAAGAAAAAAGGCCTTGAAAATTACCAAACTCAAAATTAAGTCGGATAGTTTTGCCTCCCACATTTTGGTATTACTAGATGCCAAACAAGCTTTTGAAAAGCTAAACAAGAGCCAATTGCAACAAATCTTAACGGCATATGATTTAAAGGGTTCAGCAGAAGCAAAGGCACATATAAGCCTCCAAAAAATTAAATCATTTGAGAAACTCCTAAGCTAAGTTCCCCTGCTATAGCCATTCAGGAACTGAGGGCATATTTATTTCTCCCCAAATTTTGGCTTTCACCCTACAAAAGCGCAAATTTGCGCTTTCGAAAAAATACCATGAGTCAGACACAACCCATTGGCACTTTAGCCACTGTTGAACAAGCAAAACAATTAGGTTTGCGTGAAGAAGAGTTTGAAAAAATCAAAGAAATTTTGGGGCGTACCCCCAATTTTACTGAGTTAAGCATTTACAGCGTGATGTGGAGCGAGCATTGCTCTTACAAAAACTCCATTGTTTGGCTCAAAACTTTGCCAAAAGATGGCGAAAAAATGTTGGCCAAGGCAGGCGAAGAAAATGCAGGTCTCATTGATATTGGCGATGGCTTAGCCTGCTGCTTTAAAATTGAAAGTCATAACCACCCAAGTGCCATTGAGCCATACCAAGGTGCCGCTACAGGTGTTGGAGGTATTAATAGAGATATTTTCTCCATGGGCGCCCGTCCCATAGCCCAGCTAAATTCCCTTCGTTTTGGAAACATTGAAAACGAACGTACCAAATGGTTGGTGCGTGGCGTGGTGAAAGGCATCGGTAATTATGGCAATGCCTTCGGTATTCCAACTGTAGGTGGCGAGGTATATTTTGATGATTGTTACCAAATCAATCCATTGGTTAATGCCATGAGTGTGGGTATTGCCAAAGTAGGGAAAACAGTTTCAGCCATTTCTGAAGGATTGGGCAACCCGGTATATATTTTCGGTTCGGCCACTGGTAAAGATGGTATCCATGGTGCCGCCTTTGCATCTAAAGACATTACCGAAGATTCTGCCAAAGATTTGCCTTCGGTTCAAGTAGGCGATCCTTTTTGGGAGAAATTAATTTTGGAAGCAAGCATGGAATTGCTTGAAAATACAGATGCCGTAGTTGGAATGCAAGATATGGGTGCTGCAGGTATTACTTGCTCTACCAGCGAGATGAGTGCCAAAAGTGGAACGGGCATGAAGGTTTGGTTAGATAAAGTACCCATGCGCCAAGAAGGAATGAAAGATTGGGAAATCTTGCTTTCTGAAAGTCAAGAACGCATGTTGGTGATTGTAAAAAAAGGCCATGAAGCTGAAGTAGAAAAAATCTTCAAAAAATGGGATTTAACCTATGCCGTTATTGGTGAGGTAACAGACTCGGCCCGCGTTCAATACTACATGAATGGCGAGTTGCGTGCCGATATTCCAGGAGAAAGTTTGGTATTAGGCGGAGGTGCTCCTGTTTATCACAGGGAATATACCGAACCAAAATACTTCAAAGAAATAGAGAAATTCGATATCAATACCGTGAAAGATTGCTCTGCAGAAGAGGCTATTGCCATTGCTAAGTATTTAATGGGTCATCCGAACATTGCAAGCAAACGTTGGGTGTATAACCAATATGATAGCATGGTGGGTACCATTAACCAAACCACCAATGCACCTAGCGATGCAGCCGTTGTGAAAGTAAAAGGTACAGATAAATCTATTGCCATGACCGTTGATTGTAATAGCCGATTTGTATATGCCAATCCTTTTGTGGGCGGTCAAATTGCTGTTGCAGAAGCTGCCAGAAACCTGGTGTGCTCAGGCGCATCACCAGCAGCTATTACCAATTGTTTGAACTTTGGGAATCCATATAACCCAGAAGTATATTACCAATTTGTATACGCTATCAAAGGTATGGGCGAGGCTTGTAAAAAGTTTGATACCCCAGTAACAGGTGGTAATGTAAGTTTCTATAACCAAAGCAGCGATGACAATGCTGTATTCCCTACGCCTACCATTGGTATGGTTGGTTTATTAGGTTCAGGCAAAAAGCACATGACCCTCGACTTTAAACAGTCTGGTGATGCTATTTATTTGATTGGTGAATCTAAAAATGACATTGGCTGCTCACATTATTTGGCCCATTATAAAAAGATTGCTCAATCACCAGCTCCTTATTTCAATTTAGACGAAGAACATCGCTTACATCAATCAATGCTTAAAGCCATTGACGCCGGTTTGATCCAAAGTGCGCATGATGTAAGTGAAGGTGGTTTGGCTATATGTTTATTGGAAAGTGCCATGGTAAGAGATCTTGGCTTTGTGGTGAACGCAAAATCGGCTGCAAATTTAAGAACCGATGCCTTTTTGTTTGGTGAAGCCCAAGGTAGAATTGTAGTTTCTGTTTCGCCAGAAAACTGCGCTGCAATAGAAAACTTATTAAACGGTTTGAACCAAAGCTTTGAGAAAATAGGTTCAGTTGCTGCAAATACCTTAGAGATAAATGGCCTTTCAATGGGTAATTTGGAAACCTACAAACATACTTACCTCCATTCATTGGAAGAACAATTAAGTTAATTTAATACATGGCGCTCGACCAATTAGATGAAACAATAGCTCCTGAGAAGGAAATGGGCTTTTTTGACCATATTGATGAGTTGAGAAAACACATCATTCGATCTGTTATTGCCATATTGGTTGCTGCTGTCGTTGTTTTCTTTAACAAGAGTCTTCTTTTTGATACCATTCTTTTTGGTCCCATGCACACAGATTTTTGGACTTACCAAAAAATGTGTGATTTGTCTTATTGGCTTACCAATTCTGATATGTATTGCGTGAAAGAAATGGGTTTTGTACTATCTAATATTGATATTACCGGACAGTTTACCCAACATCTTTTCATCTCTTTTGTAGCTGGATTTATTGTTGCCTTTCCTTTTGTTTTATGGCAAGTTTGGGCGTTTATTAAACCTGCCCTTAGTATGAAAGAAATAACCTATGCACGTGGGTTTGTGTTCTTTTCTACCATGCTATTTTTTATAGGTATTTTATTCGGGTACTTTCTTTTGGCGCCGTTGTCTATTAACTTCTTAGGTTCATACCGAGTAAGTGAATTGGTATCCAATGAAATTAATTTAGAGTCATACGTTTCTTTCTTAACTACCCTCACTTTTGCATGTGGACTCATTTTTGAAATGCCCATGTTGGTTTACTTTTTGGCCAAATTGGGTATTCTAAGCAGTAGGCTAATGGGTAAATACCGCAGGTATGCGTTGGTGGTTATCCTTATTTTAGCGGGTATACTTACTCCATCACCAGATATGGCCAGTCAGATTATGATGGCTTTGCCACTTTACGGATTATATGAAATCAGTATTTTGGTAGCAAAATCCGTAGAGAAGAATAAGAAAAAGAGCTAAAAGTTTTTCTTGTTAGTTCCTGATTTTATTTAAATTCGTGTTCAAACAAACAAATATGAAAAGCATAAAATTATTTGCATTCGCCCTTGTGAGCAGCGCCTTGTTGTTCAGCGCTTGTAGTAAAGATGAAGCAACTACAACTCCTACCGTAGCTGGTTCAACTTATTTAGTGGGTAAAGATTGGCGTATGATTGCGGCAACATTGGCTACAGCTGGTTCACCAACCGTAGACATGTACGCAGCAATGCCACCTTGTGAAAAAGATGATTTAATTGAATTCCTTTCAACTGGTTCTGTTACCTTGAAAGAAGGTCCAACTAAATGTGATCCTGCAGATCCAGATACGTCACCTGGTGGCGCTTGGGCATTATTAAATAGTGATAAACAATTGCGTATAATAGATGGAGATACCACTTTTATGGATGTGGTTGAATTAAATGCTAGCTCATTAAAAGTTAAGGTGATAGAGGTAGACATGGGTGTTACTTATACTACCAGCTATTCTTTTGTTAAAAACTAAGCAATAGTCATCCAACCAAAAAGAGGCTATCTTCAAAAGAGGTAGCCTCTTTTTTATTTGCCTCTTTGCACCTAATTTTGACTCATGAAAATAGCAATAGGCTGCGATCACGCAGGATTTGAATACAAAGAAGCCATAAAAGCAGCTTTAACTGCTCAAGGTCATACTGTTTCCGACTTTGGAACACACAGCACAGAGTCGATGGATTACCCAGATACCTCGCATCCTGTAGCCAATGCAGTTGAGGGCAAAGAATCTGAATTGGGTATACTTATTTGCGGAAGTGCTAACGGCGTAGCCATGACAGCCAACAAACACCAAGGAATTCGTGCAGCCATTTGCTGGGAGAATGAACTTAGTAAATTGGCTCGTACACACAACGATGCAAATATTGTTTGTTTGCCTGCTAGATTTATTTCTTTAGAATTGGCTCAACAGATTGTAGAAACCTTCTTGCATACTCCATTTGAGGGTGGCAGACACGCAAACAGGGTAAATAAAATTTCCTGCTAATTTAATCCATGCAAGATCTTATTCAGGCTATTCAACAAGGTGAGCGAAGGCAATTGGCCAAGTTTATCACCCAAATTGAAAATGATGTGCCTGGTTATGAAAAGATTTTAGCGCAGTTGTTTATCAAACAAACGCCTTTAATTGGTATTACAGGTCCGCCCGGCGCTGGTAAAAGCACCCTTATCAATTCACTTGCTTCTTATTGGCTCAACCTTGGTAAAAAGGTTGCCGTGGTGGCCATAGACCCGAGTTCGCCTTTTAATCATGGCGCGCTAATGGGCGACAGGTTACGTATGAGTGAACATTTCTTGAACCCAAATTTGTTCATCAGAAGTATGGCAAGTAGAGGGAGTTTAGGTGGTTTAGCTCCTAAGGTTTTTGAAGTATGTGATGCATTGAGAGCTGCAAGTTTTGATTATGTAATTATTGAAACCGTTGGGGTAGGGCAGAGTGAGGTTGAAATAGCAGCCTTGGCAGATACTACTGCTTTGGTGTTAGTGCCCGAGGCAGGTGATGATATCCAAACCATAAAAAGCGGGGTAATGGAAATTGCAGATATATTTGTCATCAACAAATCTGATAGGGCTGGTGCAGATACCATGTACAAAAATATTTGTGCTTTGGCCCACCAAAATGCAAATAGCTCATGGGAATCTCCCGTGGTGCAAACCATTGCCTCCTCTTCTACAGGAATAGAAAATTTAGCTCAAGCCATTTCACAACATATGGCCATTCCGGTAAATAATAAAAAGAAAGTTTTTTTATTGGCGCAAAAAGCCCTTGTACTCATTAAAGCCAAGCGTACGCGAGATATTGTGGTGTCTGAGTTAGAGGAAGAATTGAGTGTGGCCTTAAACAATCCCGACTTTAATTTGTATCGTTTTATAGGCAAGTTTGATTAATACATGAAAATACTTCTTATTTCGGGTTCAGCAAGGATAAATAACAATACCATTCGCGTGGCAAAAGCCATGGATAATTATTTCAGTCAAACGCATGAAACACATGTGGTAGACTTTATTCATTTCGATATTCCATTAATGGCTCAGGGCGGTTTGAACCCAAATGCCTTAAGTACTTTTCAGGAAAATCTCATCGCACAAATGGACGCTGCACATGTTATTATTTTGGTGTCTCCGGAATACAATTGGAGTACCACACCTGAGATTCTTAATATGCTGCATTACTTGCCCAATAAGCCTTTTCAGCATTTATTTGAAAACAAAGTGTTTGCTTTTGTGGGAGTTTCTACCGGCAAGGGAGGTAAGGCTCCTGCTATTCACCTCATGCAAATTGTCAATAAATTGATCAGCTTTGGCCAACACCTCTCTATTGTTTCGCCTAAAATTTTTGAATCGCATTTCACCAAAGAAGTGTTAGATGAAAATGGAAATAGTTTAGGAGATGCGCAGTACGACAAACACCTGGCAGGATTTTGTGATTATACTTTACAAATTGCCAATCGTTGGTTCAATCAGAATTAATGTCCATTGGCTTTGGCAAAATCTTCAATACGAAGACCCGCAGCATAAATATTTCTTAAGGTATCTACTCGCATGTTTTGCTCTAGTTCAAAACGGTAAATACCCTTTTCTCTGAACCTAATTTGTGTGTAAATAGGGGCTTGAAAATCATACAAATCACCTAAGCCTTTTCCAAGCCAGTTGCCACTTTCATCAATCAACTGAATTTCTTTGCGCTCGCTGCTTTCTGCCTTTCCCGGACTAAGTTGATGAACTTTCACAAATAAATTGCAAAACTGGTAGTCGTTACCTACGCGTAAATTCAAGTACACATTGTAGGTCTTATTTGTATCAGCAATGTTTACATCAAAGGAAGGCCTGTTTTTGAAATGCCAATATTGTTCTGGCATATCTTTATTCTCATCAATAATTCTGGCTGGGTCGCAAGAACTCAGGAGAAACAAAGCCAAAAGGGAATTAAGCCATACTATTTTTACCGAAAATTTCATCTAAGGATTGGGATTTCTGTTCGGGTTATTGGGATTGTTAGGGTTCTGGTTGCGGTTCCTATTAGGGTTAGGTCTTCTATTCTGATTTGGTCTATTTTGGTTAGGATTACCCTGTGGTGGATTGCCCTGATTTGGATTGCCTTCTGTTCTCGCTTGAGGCGGATTGTTAGGTCTTGGATTATTTGGTTTGTTGTTTTGCGGCGGACGGTTATTGTTTTGTGGTGCATTGGTTTGAGGTCCAGCATTATTAGGTCTTGGTCCACCAGGTTGGTTGCCCCTGTTTTTATTTTTGTTACGACCTTGCTGGCCTTTACGGTTGCGATCGCGTTCGTCTAAACGGGTAAGGCTTCCTGTACCCATATCGTTTTTAAACTCAAGTTCAACCGTTTCAGTTTTGAGAGGTTTTTTCTCCATAACAACCAAAGCAGGTTTTTCACCACGCTTGTTCATTTCTAGGTACTCACCTACTTTTTTTACGGGGAAACTAACCCATTCACCGCCCAACTCAGTTTGCGGGGCAAACCACATCAATCGTTTAAGGATATCAGTTTTTACAGAGCGATACACTTTGTCATCTTCAAAATGAAGGGTTACATTGTTCTCATTTGGAAACTCTTTAAGGGCTTCCATATAAGATTCTAACTCAAAGTTTAAACAGCATTTTAATTTGCCGCACTGACCGCTAAGTTTAAGAGGGTTCAAAGATAAGTTTTGGTAACGCGCTGCACTGGTGTTTACCAATTTAAAATCAGTTAACCAAGTACTGCAGCATAGCTCTCTGCCACATGAACCAATAGCACCTAACCTGCCAGCCTCCTGGCGGTAACCAATTTGGCGCATTTCAATTCTCACCTTAAAACTATCTGCCAATCTTTTTATCAACTCTCTAAAATCAACACGCTCTTCGGCTGTATAAAAGAAGGTTGCCTTTCTGCGATCGCCTTGATATTCTACATCGCTCAGCTTCATGCTTAAGCCCAGTTCCATGGCAATGCTTCTGGCTTTGTACATGGTAGGTACTTCTAACTCTTGGTTTTCTTTGTACTTGGCCACATCGGCCTCAGTAGCCTTACGCATTATTTTCCTAAAATCGGTATCGTTTTCGTTGCGATTGTATTTTTTCAATTGCAACTTCACCAATTCCCCCTTTAGGCTCACTTTACCAATATCGTAGCCATTTTCAGCTTCAACAACCACGTATTCATTTACATAAAAATCTACGTGAGCACTTTTATAAAACTCTTTACGAGTTCCTTTAAATCTTACCTCAACAATATCAAATGGCTTCATGTGTGGCGGTAATTCCATTTCCGCCAGCCAATCGTAAGTATTTAATTTATTACATCCTCCTGTGCTGCAACCTCCGCTGCTACACCCTCCTGATCCACAACCCATATATTCTTCTCTTAATAATCAGTTAAACCATACTGCTTTATCTCTTACAGATAAAGCAAAAAAACGTGAAAAATTGTTAAGCAGCCCTTTGAGCACCTTTCAATTGTCTGCCAATATACAAAGAAAGATTTAAAAACAGGATTTTCAGGTTGGCATTCCGTTCAGTGGCAACTACTGCCTCATCAAGGCTTTGGGTGATTTCACTCAGGTTGCGCGCCGATACAAAGGCCGAAAATTTGACAAGGAACTGCAATTCCTGCTCATTTACCCTGAGTAATTTCTGGTCGCCGTACTTATAAATGAAGGCTGCTCTAATCATCTGAATGGTATATCCAATGAAGTTTTTTACATACTCTCTTCCAGTACCACTTAAGTCATCGGTCCATTTTTGTAACTCATCTACTTTACCACTAAAACAATAGCGCATCCAAGCACTGTAACGCTCAAAATAACCATCATGTTCAACTTGTAATAAAGCCAAAGCATGGTTATAGTTGCCATCGCTTAAACGAGCAATATCACTGGCTTTTTGTGGCTGACAGTGGTGAATATGCTCCATAGCTTGAGAGATATCTTCATCTGAAAGTTTAGGGATTTTTACTGTTTGCGCTCTTGATAAAATAGTTGCTAATACCTTTTCTGTTGCGTTTGCAACCAAAATTATCAAGGTGCCTTGTGGTGGCTCTTCCAAAAGCTTCAATAAAATATTTCCTTCTGTTTTTAAATACTCTGGTTGCCAAATGATTTGGGTTTTAAATTTGGCTTCATAACTGGTTAAACTTAACCTGCTAATGATGTCTCTGCATTCATCTGTGGTGATATTTCCTTGCTTATTTGCATTACTGTCAATGGTTTGCAGCCAATCATAATCGTTTAAGTATGGATTCGCCAAAAATGCTTCCCTAAAATCTTCTACCACTTCTCTACTTTGCTTATACGGAGAAATGGTAGGCACCGTAAAATGTAAATCGGGATGCGCCAACTTATCAAATTTTACGCAAGAACCGCATACACCACAACTATCATCTTTCCCAGGATTCGTGCAATTAACATATTGCGCAAAGGCAATGGCAAGCGCCAAATTGCCGCTACCTTCTGGTCCTACAAAAAGTTGTGTATGACTTACCCTTCCTGTTTGCGCTACAGAGAGGAGTTTTTCTTTTATAAAGGCCTGACCTATAATTTGTTTAAAAAGCACGTTGTTTTTTCAATTAGCAGGTGCAAATTAATAGTTTTATCACTTTTTCCTAAAAAGCGCATATTTATTGTGTTCCCTCAGGTTTTACGCGAAACATTAATTTAATTTGCATTTAATTGTATGAGCAACCAAATCGTAAAATACACCTTACGAAACCACTGTCCCAACTGTGGATCATGGGATTTAGAAAGAGTTCCTAGGCCTTTTTGGGCTCGTTTCTTTTTCTTTTTTGTTGACCTAAAGTCTTTTTGGTGTAGAAAGTGTTTCAGCATTATTACATGCGTTCACAAAGAGGGTAAGGATACTTAGGTTCCTTTTAAGACTTTATTTCTTTTGATTTAAGGATTGCTTCATGTTTTAACAAGAACCAATCATCCTTTGATGATTTTATGCCAACTATTTTGTCCATTCTTAAAAAATACTTGTATGAAATACGTGCCAGGTTGGTAGTTTTCTAAAGATATTACTTTTGGTGAGGTTGGCTCTGCATAAAACTCAAATAATTTTTGCCCCATCATATCCATTCCAAGGATGGACTCAATTTCCCAACTTTCATTTGTTGGTTCAATGTATAGCTCTTTGGTGGTTGGATTAGGATAAATAGTAATTTGAGGGTTTATTTTGCTTAATTCTGATTCGCCAGTATACAATGCCGATGAGGCTAATTTCAAATCATCTATTAATAAAGTATCACCATATTTCATTGAATCCATAGAAGAGATTTCGATTCTCAAAGTATCAGGAATTTCATTAACCTCAAAGGGTAAACTAAAAGGTAAATAAGGCAACGCTGGATTGGAAATAACAATTGAAGAATCGAAAATCATTTGATTGTTTTTCATTAACATGAGTCTGACTTTTGCATTTTGATTAGCACCCCTGTTATTAATAAATTTATACATACCCACTAAGGTGTCTTTTTTACCAGAAAATGCCATGCCACCTCTTTTTTCTCCTTTTTCATTCTCTATGAAATTTCGCTCAATGAAACTTTCAATTAGCCCATTTTCTAAAGAGATTCCAGTAAGCGCCAATGCCCTTTTGCCTTCATAGGCATTGCGATGAGAACAATGGTATCCTTTATAACTATACCATCCAATAGGCCTAACATAACCAAGGTCTCTCCAGAAATCAAATGATTTATTACAATTAATTTGTGCCACGTCGGTTATGATACGGGTAACCTCTAACCTGCTGCTATCAGAGGTGTTTTCAGGGTGTTTTGGATGTGAGGCTCTTATATAATAGTTATGAAACGGCGGTTGTTTCTTGTACCCAAAAGTATCTGTCCACAACTTAAGATAAGTATAATCTTCGCCTTTAGTTTTTGGTAAAGAAAATTCAAATGATGCATCTACTTTATTTGAATGATACACCACTTTCAAATAGGCAGAATCGTTTAATGGTGTTTTATATTTATACCTTATAGCTATTTCTTCCACCTGATAGGTTACGCATCCACCAAAATGGCTGAGAGGGAAACTTGGCGCACTTGTTAAATAACCAACTATGGTATCCTTACCATATATGGAATTACTTAAAAAAGCAGTTCCCTGGTATGTAGGCATACCAGCCCTTCGCCATTCGCCATATATATTGGGCCTTCCCGTTTTACTGAGCGAATTGGCATTGCTCGACATGAGTCCATTTTTTTCAACATAATAGGTTGAATCTACCAATTCAAATCTACCTATCTCTCTTTGTTGTCCATACGAATAAGCGAGCGGCAATAAGAATAAACAAGTGATAACTACCATCCTAGTTACACGCAAACTGTTCATTTTATTCATTTTATCGAAGATAAATGATTGCTTCAATTTTTCCAATGATAATTATTGAAAATAAACCTATTCCTTCTCATATCATTTGGTTCGATCCTATGCCAACTTGCAAGTATTAATAGTGCTATTATGAAAGTCAAGGATAGGTTTACTTATGCAATTCAATTGGGTTGCCTTTTCGGATTTTTCCAATTGTTATTCGTTTACCAAGTTGCTGGTCAATGTAGTATTCATACCATTCCAAATACCACCATCTATTGCGGGAATTCAATTCAACTTTCCACCATTTTTGATTGGCAAAATAAAAGTATTGGTGGCGGTAATATTTATTTCAATGCCTCATGGTTTTCCTCTGTTGATACGGGCTATGAGGCTACATATGATGGTGGAATAAAAAAAACAATCAATGGGGGGCAAACTTGGGCAACCTTAAGCACTGGAAATACTGAACCTATATTTTCACTCTATTTTGTGAACGATTCTGTTGGCTATGCAGCTGGCGGCAATTGGGGTAGCAGCTTTTTACTAAAAACTATGAATGGAGGGATAAGTTGGAGCAAGTCTATACCAACCTCCTTAGGTACCATTAAGTCTATTTTCTTTCCTACAACCGATACGGGTTTTGCTGTGGGAGGCGACGACCTGAATGGGGGATACTATATCATCAAAACGCATAATGGAGGAAACTCTTGGAATAAACTTGATTCTGGTGGTGGATTTACTTTGTTATCTGTTCAATTTGTTAATCCCTCTGTAGGTTATGCGGCCGGAAGCAATGGCAAAATATTGAAGACCATTAACGGTGGTACCTCGTGGAGCATATTAAGTTCAGGGGTAACAACACACCTCAAACAAGTTTATTTCATAGATGCTAACAACGGATATGCTATTGTTTCAAACGTGTTATTGATAACTTCAAATGGTGGACTAACTTGGTCGCAAAAAACCTTTTCATCAAATTTGAGTTTTGTGGGAGTTTATTTTTCCGATGTACTCAACGGACATTTAATAGATGGCTACATGCATCTTAAAACAACTGATGGCGGACTATCCTGGAAGGAAAGTACCATTGGAGGTTCTCAGCCACTCACCAATGCTTTTTTTCTAAATGCGCAAACTGCCTACGTAAGTGGTTTGGCCAGTAATATTAGGAAATACCAACTACCTATTTCATACTCTTGGTCGCCTTCAACCCATCTTTCGAATGCCAGTATCGAAAGTCCATTTGCGTTTCCAAAAGACTCTACCACTTATATTGTTTCAGCTACATTTCCTGGATCTTGCATAGCTAGAGATACCGTAACCATTGGTGTGATGCCTGTTTTTTTAAACCTTAAACAAAACCAAACTGTGCAATGTGGTACTGCCTTAAACTTAGAAATTTTGTCGAGTAGCTTTGATAATTCTGTTCCATTAAATTATAAATGGTGGCCCGGAATTACCTTAAATGACAGTACCATAGAAAGGCCTTTAGCACGACCAATTGCCGACAGCAAATATTATGTTAGTATAACGGCTTCTAATGGTTGTAGCATTACAGATAGTACATTGGTTTTTGTCACACCCATGGAGGTGAGCGCAGGCAGCAATAGAATGATTACTTGTGGTGATTCCATTTTATTAAGTGGAGCACCAAAATGGAATGTACAATCAAATACCTATAGCATTGTAACTTCAATGTATTTTACCTCCTGCGAGACAGGTTATGCTGTAGGTAACGGAATTCAAAAAACAACAGATGGAGGTAAAACATGGGTTATAAAGAGCTTTACTAGTGGCATGCAATCGGTGTTTTTTTATAATTCCTCTGTGGGTTACGCTGTGGGCGACTATGCTACTTTACTTAAAACAACGAATGGTGGAAACTCATGGCAATCATACAGTGCGGGTAGCACCAATTTACGAGCAGTGTTCTTTGCAAGTATAGATACAGGTTATGTGGTAGGTGTTACAGGAACTATAAGAAGAACCATAAATGGTGGGTTAACTTGGTCGAACCAATCTTTGCCTACCTTAATTTCTTTCAATAAAGTTTTCTTTCTTTCCTCAACAACTGGATTCGTTATTGGTAACAATGGTTTACTTTATAAGACCTCCAATGCAGGTGTTAATTGGACCTTAGTGCCCACGGGTACAACAAACAATTTACTGGATATCTGTAAATCTGGTTCCAATACCATTCATATCATTGGTTCGAACCGAACCTATATAAAAAGTTTGGATGGAGGATTGAATTGGATAGTGAATACCAATGCCAGTTTTTGGAACCCAAAATCAATTGTTTTCACCAACGCATTGCAGGGTTTTATTGCAGGAAATGTTGGTGCAGTTGGGGCAATTTATAGCACCGAAGATGGTGGTAATTCATGGTCTTTACAAGATTATAGAGACTTTTCAGATATCAATTCTATTTGCTTTCCAAGTCCATCTTGTGGTTATGCCTATGGGCAAGGAATGACAAATAAGTTTTTGATGTATGAAGGTATGGCAGATACCTATACTTGGACACCTTCAATTGGATTAAGAAATACTCAGGCAGCCCAAACCTATGCCTATCCAATAGCTAGCACCAACTACAATTTAACTATCACCAAATCGGGTTGTACTGCAAGTAGTTCTGTAGCTATTCAAGTGAATCCTTTGCGCATTGTTAACCTTCCCAATTATTTGTACGATCCTTCATTTGTTTGCGGTACCATCTTTCAAATGGATACCATAACTACCAATGATACCAATGGCGTGATCAATTATTTATGGTCGCCACCAGCTTTTTTTAACAACCCACAAAGTAACCATCCTACCATTAAACTCATGGAGTCAAAATATTATCATTTGCTTGCTGAAACTTGGAATGGATGTATGGCTACAGACAGTGTTCATATTTATACGCAAGCCTTTACGGTGGAGGCGGGTACTGATATATACAGAAATTACAATCATTTATGTGGCAGCACTTATCAATTGGATAGTATTAAAACCAATACCATTGAAAACAACCTTACCTATAGGTGGTATCCATCAACCAACATGAATGATACAACTATCCTTAATCCACGTGTTACCTTAAAAGATGATATCATTTATCATGTCATTGTTACTACACCAAATGGATGTATGGGTCATGACAGTGTTAAGCTAGAACCATTCCCTTTAGAGATTTATCACGGCAATAATAAAGATGCTTATTGTGGTATGGCAACACAATTAGATTCGGTTCGAACCAACCAAAATAGTTTTGGGCCTTATACTTACACTTGGTTTCCAAGCATCGGTTTGAACCAAATTACCATTCCTAATCCAATAACTACCATGAGTAATATTGGGTATAAAGTAACCGTAAGCAATAAAGTTGGCTGTGTAGCAACAGACAGCGTGTATGTTACCTTAACCAAAATGTTGGCCCCTGAGTTGTGTATTGTTTCAGTAGATTCAAACAATAAAAATTTATTGGTTTGGGATATACCACCAACATTAGCCGTTGATTCCTATTATGTTTACAGGGAAACAAACGTTAATGGCCAGTACAATAAAATAGCGAGTTTGCCATTTCAACTTCATAATTATTTTATAGACAATGCATCGTTTCCTGATGTGCAATCAAACAAGTATAAAATTAGTTTGGTAGATAGCTGTGGATTTGAAACTTCAACCGGAGCAGCCCACAAAACCATGCACCTCACCATTAACAAAGGCTTAGGAAATTCCTGGAATTTAATCTGGAATTTTTATGAAGGTTTTAATGCAAGTACCTATAATATTTACAGAGGAACCGATTCAATGAGTTTGATGCAAATTGGCACAACTGCAGGAAGCAACAACAGTTATACAGATTTAACTGCACCTATTGGTGACGTATATTATCAAGTTGAAATTGTTAGTCCGAGATCGTGCGCATTGCAAAAAAATATCAATTCTTCAAGGTCCAATAAAACATCTAACAGAATTATCGGGTTGCCGTTTGTATACAAAGAAATGAACTTCCTCCTTTATCCAAATCCAGTAAGCGATAACCTTACCATAGAATGGCAGAATGCAGAGGAACATGTGGAAGTGTCTGTGTATTCAATAGAAGGAAAATTGGTTTTACAAAGACCACTTACACCTCAATCAAATACTCTAAATATGTCTGCTTTCCAAAATGGATTGTATGTGGTAGAGGTAAGGTCGGAATTGGGTATGGGAAGAAAACTGCTCTTAAAATAGTAAGTGGTTTCCGCTCAGTATGCATGATTGCCGCTTAACAAATGAAAAAGTGAAATTAATGGAAAATGATTGTTTGAAAGCTGCTTGTTGCTTTTCTTAGTATTTAACCTATTTACAATAGCTTCATCCTATGAAAAATATAACAACGCTCGGAGCAATCTTATTGCTCGCTATTTCGCTGCTGGTTATGTCATGTAAACACAAGCCGTCAAATTGTTGCAAAGAAGGGTATACCAAAGCAATTATAACAGGATATGACATGCGAAAATGTGCATGTTGTGGAGGGTTAATGTTAACTTTTAGCAATGATTCAAAACCTTATTCTTCAGATTTTGTATTGATAGAAGGATTGCCCAACGGTACTAGTATTAACGAAAGTACTACCTTTCCTTTAAATGTGTGTGTAAAGTACGAGAAGCAAGAAAGTTCTTGTGGAATGGTTAAAATTAAGGTGACTGATTTGGTGGTTAAAAATTAGCTATTCCTTAAATTATTGTGGTAACAAAAAAGGCATCTTTGCATTTTTATATTCTGGCAATTCCACCACTTTTCTTAATTGTGCCACTGATTCAATGGGCGCTTGTTCAATAAATAAATTAACAATCCAACTGGGAACATCTCCACCTGGGTTGATGCTAATATAATATTCACCAATTATTCCGCCATTGGGGTCGGGGTAGATTGTCCATATAGAGTTCATTTTTGGTATCCTCACCCTATCTTCATAGATGGGAATATAAGCAGGAAGTAACTTGGCACTTACTGTAATTATTTTGGTAATACTGTCTTGTTGAATTTGCTGAAAAAACACGCCATCCCTATTAGTTAGTGGCCAAGGAACGTAAATGTGTTGATAGTAAATTTGTTTTTGTTTGCTGGTATAGGAAAGTAGTTTTGATTCTAAACAACTATAAACATATTTAGGTTGTGCAGTAACATCTGCTAAAACAGCTACAAAGGATTCTGCCTTAGCGTTTATTTTGGCAACTGTTTTTAACTCTTTAATGGCTGAACCAGGAACCATTCTTGAATATACTTTGATGCCGTTTTCATCCTTTACCAGTTTCCACTCTTGCTGCGCAAATAAATTGCTACTTAGCACTACCACTGCTATAAGCAAAATATATCGGCTAAGTTTTTTTCTCAATTTTTTCAATGGTTGAAATCATTTCAAATATATCACTCTAGCTTGATGAAGCAATGCCTTTACAGACCAATGGTTCTACTTCAGAAAACATGGAATTTTCCAATGCTTCACTCCTGTTGGGCGAAGGCTTCGCCTACGTCCAACTATTAATGGAGCTTAAGCTCCTGTGTCAAACCATCATGTCTTAAGGTTTAAACCCGATTGTCTTTCTGGGTTCATTTTCCTGATGGATGAGTTGTTTTAAATAAGCAAACAATTGTTGTATGCTTTTATCATGGTTGCCTAATTTACTTTCCAGTTCATTAATTTTCAAAAGCAAGTCCTTTTGTGTTTCTACCATTTCACGCATTTTTGTGAAAACCCTTATGATATGAATATTTATTTTTATAGCTGTTGAACTATTCAATACACCGGATAGCATTGCAATTCCTTGTTCAGTGAATGCAAATGGTAGGTATTTTGTATGAGATCCCTGTTTTAAGGTGCCAAATTGGCTCCTTAAAGATTCATTTTCCGAATGAGTAAGTTCAAACATAAAATCACCAGGAAATCTTTCTATATTTCTTCTAACCTGCCTTTTCAATTGTTTGGTTTCAACGCCATATAATTCTGCTAAATCAACATCTAACATTACCTTATGCCCTCTAATAAAAAATATTTTACTCCTGATTATCTCTTCAGGTATTTTGTGCACTAATTGGGATGTTTCCATATTGAGAATTTCTTTAATTCATTGACCTATTGGGCGTATGCTTCGCTCCTGTAGGGTATTGGCTTCGCCTCTATAGACCTGACGTGTAAATATATCAGCCCATTGTACCACCTGAAATGTTAAACAGTACGGTGCAAATTGATCTGTTATTTTGTATGCATTTGACATGATTTTTCCGGTAGCTTAAGCTACATGATAATCGAGCGAAGGCATAGCCTTCGCTCATCACTGAGATTCAGAAACCATTTTTTCTATTCAAAATTTACGCCACTCCGCCCCACGTCTCTCTATCCAAACTTCTATACTGTATTGCCTCTGCCAAATGTTCAATTTTTATTTCTTCAGAGCCTGCCAAATCGCTAATGGTTCTGGCTACTTTTAAGATTCGGTCGTATGCGCGGGCACTAAGTTTTTGTTTGTTCATCGCTTGCTTTAGGAGTGTTTGTCCTATGTTGCTTAATTGACAATATTCTCTAGCCATGGTGCTACTCATTTGTGCATTGCAATAAATGCCATCCATATGTTCATATCGTTTAGCTTGAATGGCACGCGCCTTTACCACGCGTTCTCTAATGGTTTCACTTCTTTCAGATTTACGTCTATCGCTTAATTGATCAAAGTTCACAGGAGTTACTTCAATGTGAATGTCTATTCTATCTAATAAAGGTCCGCTTATTTTACTTAAGTATCTTGGTACCACACCTGGTCCGCATACACAATCTTTTTCTGGGTGGTTAAAGTAGCCACACGGACAAGGATTCATGCTTGCTACCAACATAAAACTTGCGGGGTATTCAATTGAAAACTTTGCCCGTGATATGGTAATTCTTCTTTCTTCTAAGGGTTGCCTCATAACTTCTAAAACGGTCCTTTTAAATTCTGGCAATTCATCTAAAAATAGCACGCCATTATGGGCTAAAGAAATTTCGCCCGGACTGGGATGATTGCCACCGCCAACCAAAGCCACATCTGAAATGGTATGGTGAGGTGAGCGAAAGGGGCGTTGGTAGAGTAGGGAGCTATTCTTAGCTAACTTGCCAGCAACAGAGTGTATCTTGGTTGTTTCAAGGGCTTCTTGCAAGTTTAGTGGGGGTAAGATACCAGGTAAGCGTTTGGCCAGCATAGTTTTTCCAGCACCGGGCGGACCAATCAATATGGCATTATGACCACCTGCTGCTGCTATTTCTAGGGCACGTTTGATATTTTCTTGTCCCCGTACATCCTCAAAATCGTCTACCATTTTGTTCAGGCTTTCTTCAAACTCACGTCGGGTATCCATTTCTACCAACTTAAGTTTTTCGGTTTCGCCATTTAAAAAATCCATTACCTCTCCAATATGATTGGCGCCATAAACTTTTAGGTTATTTACAATGGCTGCCTCCCGCGCATTTTCCATAGGCAGGATAAACCCTTCAAACCCTTCTTTTCTCCCTTGAATGGCTATATTTAATGCGCCTTTGATGGGTTTAAGGGTTCCATCAAGAGCCAGCTCTCCCATAATGAGGTATTTTTCTAAATTCTCTGAAACCACTTGTTCCGTTGCTGCCATATACCCAATAGCAAGCGGCAAATCATAGGCACTTCCTTCTTTCCTAATATCTGCTGGGGCCATATTTACTACAATCTTTTGGCGAGGCATTTCATACCCATGAAATTTTAGCGCACTTTCAATCCTTTGCAAACTTTCTTTCACAGCGTTATCTGGCAATCCAACCAAGAAATATCCAATACCTGTATTTTGTCCGGTATTTACTTCTATGGTTATGGTTACGGCGCCTACTCCAAAAACGGCACTCCCAAAAGTTCTTATGAGCATGATGTTCTCCTGTTTTTTAGGCTCGCAAATACGCCATTATCTTTCAAAGGTGATGTTCCCATCAAGTGATTAAATAAGGGAAACCTGATTTTGCAGCAAAAGTCATTTCGGTTCGAACCAAAACCTTGACTGATACAAATCATTTTGCGTCTGTTTAGAAAAAGTCTAAATTGCGCAGCAATGAACCTATCGCAAATCAAATCTGGACAGTTGGCCACCGTTACCAAAGTAAACGGAGACGTGTTGGCTCTTAAACTTTTTGAGATGGGTGTATTACCAGGCGAAGAGGTTGAATTAGAGAATATTGCTCCCTTTGGTGATCCCATTGCCATTAGGGTAGGTGAATCAAAATTGTGCTTGCGTTTAGAGGATGCAGCACATGTTGAAATTGAATTGAAGGCATGGAAAGAATAATCACTGTAGCCCTGGTGGGTAATCCCAATTGTGGGAAAACATCTCTTTTTAATGCCCTAACCGGTCTGAACCAAAAGGTGAGCAACTTTCCGGGAACCACTGTAGAAAAAAAGTTGGGCGAAACCATGCTCACTCCCAATGTGAAGCTTCAAATCATTGATTTGCCAGGTACATATAGTTTGTATCCTAAATCAGCAGATGAATTGGTTACCTATGAAATTCTTCGCAATAAATCGGAAACAAATTTCCCTGATTTGGTCATTTTTATAGCCGATGCCTCAAATTTAAAACGTAATCTATTGCTCTTTACGCAGGTGTGCGATTTAGGTGTTCCGGCAATCTTGGCTTTAAACATGATGGATGTGGCCGAGCGCAGAGGTATTAGCTATGATTTGCCACTTTTAGAGGCAAGTCTTGGTGTGCCAATTGTTCCAATCAATGCAAGAAAACGTACGGGCATTGATGTGTTAAAAGACACCCTCATCCAACGTTTACCAAGAACACATCAAATCTTCTTCAGCCTCGATGAGCTAAATCCAAATATGCTTAATGATTTGAGTTTGGTTACAGATAAACGCAATGCCTATGCTGCGTTGCAATATGCCATAAATGCGCGCGACTTATTAAGCGAAAAATCGGCGAGGATCAATGAAGTATTTGAGCATTATGATTTTGATGCACGCCAATTTCAGGAAGTAGAGGTTTTTGCGCGTTACCATATTATTGATACAGCTGTAAAGGCAGCTAGAATAAAGCCAAAAGACGATTTGAAAAAATCGCTTACACGAAAATTTGATGCCATCCTAACTCACCGTTTTTATGGGATTGGTATTTTCTTGCTCTTAATGTTCCTCATTTTTCAGGCTGTTTTTAGTTGGAGCAGTTACCCCATGGATTGGGTTGAGGCAGGTTTTGGATGGTTGAGTGCCTATGTTAAAAATGCCTTGCCAGAGGGAGTCTTGAATGATTTATTGGTGGAGGGTATCCTTGCAGGTTTGAGCGGAGTAATCGTTTTTCTACCCCAAATAATTGTGCTATTTTTCTTCATCGCAGTATTAGAAGATGTAGGTTATATGGCGCGTGTAGGTTTTATCATGGACAGGGTTATGCGCCCCTTTGGTATGAACGGAAAATCTATTGTGCCTCTCATAAGCGGTATGGCTTGCGCTGTGCCAAGCATTATGGCAAGTAGGAGTATTGAGAATAAACGTGAACGACTTATTACCATTCTGGTTATTCCATTGATGAGT
>CAILJQ010000172.1 GCA_903834625.1 uncultured Bacteroidota bacterium | reverse complement strand
TCGCCTTTTTTCAACTCACTAATCAATTCAGCCTTTTTGGTTTCTTCAAACTCAAACATTCTTAAGGCTGCTCGTACAACCTCACTTGCAGAGGAGAACTTACCAGATTTTACTTGCTCGTTAATAAAACTATCGAAATAATCTCCCAATAAAATAGATGTATTTTTTGCCATGATTTTGCCAGATTCAATGACAAATATACCAAATCTTGGTATATTTTGAAATAAATTCAATTGATTGGGGATTCCACAAAATACATATCAAATTCACCTTTATTTTTTGCCCTAATTTTTCCGCGATAGGCGCTGGTAAATTTATCTTTTACCTGGGCATAGGTAGCGCTGCTGATGTTTATTTTTCCGTCTTCGCTGCGGCATGTTTAATAAAATGCTGAAATGCTTTTGCAAGGTGGGCAATTTCGGCAAATATTTTATAACCCAATTTCATATCCCCATGATCTAGCAAATTCGACAGCTCTAAATGAACATTACTATTGTTTTTGCTGATGATATTATACAATAGAACAGATTGTTGCGAAGGAATTACTTGGTCGTCGGTACCATGAATAATGGAAACAGGGCAGGTAATTTTATGCGCATGTTCTGATAAGTTTAAACGACTTTTCCATTGTTCAAAATTGGGTATTTTTGACCTTCCATCCATTATCATGGTATTCCTAAAATCTTTATCCTGTTTGAGCCTATTGTAAAGCTGGAGTGTATCAGCATCGGTTTGGGCAAGTAATGCGGGTAAAAGTGGGAGTTTTCGTTTTAATCCATTGTCCTCTAGGGCGGTCTGAACCAATTTTTGGAGCTGCGGTTTTTGTTTAAATTCCTCTCGTAGAAAGCTATTCATGAGAATATGCATTCCATAATCATCTGCATTGTTTTCATTGCTAGAGGCAAAGGCAATAGTGCTTTCAAAATCGCTGAAACTGCCTAAGAGGCAAAGGGAACGAACAGAATTCTCGGGCATTTCAGCAATGGCCAAGGCTGCAATTCCGGCAGTAAAAGAAGGGGCAAAAACAGCAGGGGTACATTTGTTTGGGTTCAAAACGGTATCTGCTGTTATACTTTGAATGATATCTTTTACTTGGTCTATGCTTTTGGGATCTATGAGCAAAAAATCTATGGTATCAATTTTAGGTGTAATTACCCTAAAGCCCATTTTCTTGAAGGCATTGTTAACCACCACCATTCTTTGGTCTTTGTAGCCATTCACAGAAAATCCTGTTAAGGTAATGATGAGTCCACGTTCTTTATGCTTGGGCAAATAATTTAGAACCGTGGTTTTACCATGAGCCAAAAGCAACTCTCTTTCCTCTCCCATGGTTTTATCTTTAAACAAGGAGGTAGAAACAATAAACTTAAGTCCATCCATAAAAAGTACCAATCATTACAAGCATAAAAACGAAATCAATAAAAGTGAGTAGAATGGTAAAAGACTAAAAACGAAACAAGTTTAAATTTCAGATTAAAACAAGGATACCACTTTATTTAATCATTAAGAATTTTCTTTGCGTTTTGGGTTTGTTCAAAACCCAAGTGCGCATGCACTCTCATTTTGTTATTCACTCTAAGGCTGTTGGTTTAAACGAATAGTGCCTAACTATTCATTCATACCAAATCTATATAAACAAATACCATTTTTGTATTTCATCATGCCAAAATGGCTTTTCTTTAAATGCTTTTGGTATTCAATTTAACTTAATTGGTTTAAGCGAATAGTACTTTACTATTAATCAATACCAAATTCATGTAAACAATTACCATTTTTGTATTCCTTCATACCAAATGGGTATTTCATTATGTGCTTTTAGTAATAATTTATACCGAATGGGTTTAAAGGAATCCTTCCCCACCTATTTGATTATACCAAATTCATTTAAACAATAAGCATTTGGGTATTCCATTATACCAAAATGGCAGTTCATTATCTGAATTCTGTATTCATTTAAATGAAATAGGTAATACGGAATCCTTCTCAGCTATTCATTCATACCAAATTCATATAAACAAATAGCGTTTTTGTATTTCATTATACCCAAATGGTATTTCATAAAAGGATGAAAGCTATTGTTTAAACATTCAGGATAAAAAAGGTTAGTGAATGTTCCAGCTGTATAAAACCTGGGATTACAACTAATATTTTAGCACAAAAAAAGCTTGCTAAACCTAAAGTCTAACAAGCTTTTTAATTTTGCCAAAAGCCAAGAGCCAATTGCTAAAAGCCTTTTTTGTAGCCCGTAGGACGGCCGAGCGTTAAGAACTGGTCCGGAGGATCAGTTTAGCGAGGAGCGTGACCGCGGGGCAGGCACTCCCCTTCGGGATACAGACGCTTTATAAAAATTTGGGCCCAAAACAAAACGTCAATACAAAAAAAAAGCTCCACATTTCTGTGAAGCTTTCTTAGCGTCTGTAGCCCGTAGGGGAGTCGAACCCCTCTTTAAAGAATGAAAATCTTTTGTCCTAACCGATAGACGAACGGGCCATTATTTGGGTTGGCAAAAGTAGCAAAATTTTATTTAAAGCAAAATTATTTTTGAGAAAAGTAAAGAAAAACAAAGCGAGTAATCATAAATTAGGCTGAAAACCAAACACTAAGACTAATTGAATCTCAAGAAAAAATCATTGAAACATCATCGGTAATCGGCATTCGAACCAAAAGCGATAGCGGGTATTGCGGCAATTTAAGACTCGTAAGCATGACGCGTTTTATATAATTGTGCAACATATGCTTAAACAATTCAATGGGTGATTTGAAATCTTGAGGTAAAAGGTAAAATGGCGAGAAAAGGGTCCTCCCCTTTGTAAACCCAGCCTTTTCATTTATGTTTGCAAGTGAAAGGTCGGATAATATTTGAAAAAATTAACATCATTTCAAAACCAGCTGAACCGCTATTTTAAAACCAGGCTTTTTTACCCTCGTGGGATTTTTGGAACTTGTTTCTAAAGACGTTAGAAGGTTGCAGAACCAGTGGAGGCTAAATCCTTTCATTTAGGATTTTTATCAAAACCGACCTTTCATTTTTTTTCCTCCTAGCATTAGGTGAAATGCAGTATAGAGGCAGGTTTAATTTGGTTCGAACCGAAACACCCAATAACCTTATGTTACGGTTTGTCATTTAATTATTTCGCAGGACTACCTTCATTTATATGTACAAAGGTTAATTGCTAGTAAGAAATTTACGAATTTTCCCCTCCAAGGGCGGTAGATTATTATTGATTATATCATAAATGATTTCAAAATCTGTTTTTTCGTAATGGTGAGAAATAAAATCTCTAAAACGAATTATTGGATCAGGGTCAATTTGAAGGTTCTCAGAGAAAAGCAGGGGGTCTAAAGAATTAATTTTTTTAACATGTTCACCAATTACCTGTAATCTCATAGCAATAGAATCCAATAACATATTATCAGGATTAGTTATCAAATCAGAGGGTTTATTTACCAATTCAGTCCGAACTTGAATTAGATAAATGGACTCTAAAATTCGTTCTAACCTATCCCTGACAACCAAATCAAGCATAATCTAATTGGTTATTAATAGATTTAAGGAACTCTTCAGTTAAATGTGGACCCTTGCGAAGGAGGTCGATTTTCATTTCAAGCTTGCTTTCTAAAAATCTTTGTAAACCAATAAATTTTAAATAGTTGGGTTCGCTTAATTCCACCAACAAATCTACATCACTCTGGTCATTTGCCTTTCCCGTTGCCATTGAACCAAAAATGGCAATGGTTTGTAATCCAAATGCCTCATGCATATAGGCCTTATGGTGCGTTAAGACATTTTTGATTTTTGAAGTTTGCACAATTCAAATATAGGAAATTAAGGAGCGTTTATCAAGTGATGCACTCTTCAAAACTTACATACCTTGAAAATTCTACAACCATTCTTATACCCTCGGTTCGAACCGAAAAAAGACCGCTATGCTGTTGATTTCCTGATTTTTCATTATTTTTTTTAAAAGCACCTTAAATAATTATCTTTGCGGCACGAAAATTAACCCCCAATAAGAATGAAAATAGGTATCAATGGATTCGGCCGCATCGGTCGTTTGGTTTTCAGGGCTGCCATCAATAACCCTCAAGTAGAGATTGTAGGTATTAACGACCTAATTGAGGTAGATTACATGGCCTACATGTTAAAATACGACTCAACCCATGGTATTTTTAAAGGTGATATCGCTGTAGATGGCGGACACTTAGTGGTAAATGGTAAAAAAATTCGCGTAACTGCTGAAAAAGATCCAGCTAATTTGAAGTGGGATGAAGTAGGTGCTGAATACGTGGTAGAATCTACTGGTTTGTTCTTAACCATGGATACTGCTGCTAAACACATCGCTGCTGGTGCAAAACGTGTGATCATGAGTGCACCTGCTAAAGACGATACTCCTACTTTTGTTATGGGTGTTAACCACAACAAATACACTGCAGATATGAACATCGTGTCTAATGCTTCTTGTACTACCAACTGTTTGGCTCCTATTGCAAAAGTGTTAAACGATAACTTTGGTATCTTAGAAGGTTTGAT
>CAILJQ010000171.1 GCA_903834625.1 uncultured Bacteroidota bacterium | reverse complement strand
GTTAAAAAAAACCGAACAATTTGAAATGGTAGAGGAATTTAAATTGGCCTTATCCAATGAACCTATGTTAAAGGAGGCCTTTTATAAGCTTACACCAGGCCGACAAAGAGCTTATTTACTTCACTTTTCACAAGCCAAACAAAGCAAAACCAGGTTAGCACGCATAGATAAATATAAAGAGAAAATACTCAATGGTTTGGGTATAGAAGATTAAGCTTATTCAACTATTATCTTTATCCGCACCATCTCTTGGTTCGAACCGAAAATTGAAACAACTTTGGAACTTTACCTTAACAAGGTAAGGGTGCCGTGTAATTTGTATTGTCTACCTGTATTTGAGCTTGCATTTAAAACATAAAAATACACGCCACTTGCGCAAGGCTCCTGATTATAAGTCCCATCCCAATGGCTTAATATAGAATTACTGCTAAAAACTAAACCTCCCCATCTGTTGTAGATTTCGATGTTATAAGTGTTTATACCCATGTTGATGGGTTGAAAGTAATCGTTAATACTATCGCCATTTGGAGTAAACACGTTTGGTAAAATGAGTGTATCTGCCCCTTCTATGTCTAAGAATTGACTTATAGTATCGTAACAGCCATTGCTTTCAACAATTAGTTTTATTTCAATTCTATTGGCTTGTTTAAATGAAAATATTGGACTTTCAAGCGTTGAGTTTCCTATACCAGGGTTCCCGAAAGTCCAATCAAACGAATTGGCATTTTGTCCAGTAAACGTAAATTGCACAGGTTCGTTTACTTTACCTATTGTTGGTTCAATTTTAAATGCTGCTAGTGGTTTTTTTAAAACAATTACCTCTTTTATCATTGAATCTTTACAAGACCCAAGCGACAAAAAGTATTTGATAAAATATTTACCTGCTTTATCAGGATTAAAAGTATTTCCGCTTATATGTAAGCCGCTAAAATTACCACCAGGTTCAGTAGGTATAAGTAATTCAAATGGGTCACCCTCACAAAACATGGTATCGTTCATTATAAAGTGGGCATTTGGCTTTGGTTCAACCACTAGATTAAGATTTGAAGAGTCTATACAGCCATTTTTTGAAACAATATATTTAATATTGAAACTACCAGCTAATTGAGGAATAAAATTGGTGCCTTGTAAATGATTGGTTCCTGAAAAGGTGCCACCAATAGTTGTGGGGTTAAGGGCAATAGGAGGGTCTCCGGCACATACTTTTAGTAAGGAAGGGTTAAAACTTGCATCTGGCAATGCAATTACATCAATTGATAGAACGCTACTGTCTGAGCAGCCTAAAAGCGTAACAACATGTTTAATTGGAAAAGTGCCTAATTGAGCTGGTAGAAATTGGTTACCTGAAACATTGGTACCAGAGAAAATACCACCCATTTGTGAGGGGTTCAAATTAATTGGATTAGAACCTATACAAGAGCTTAAATTTGATGGAGCAAAGTTTGGGTTAGGCTTCTGGGTCACTAAAATATTGTTAATAATAGAATCTTTGCACCCGCTTGTATTCGTTAAATATTTTATTGCAAACGTTCCGCTTGTTGTTGGGTTAAATTGATTTGTTCCTAAAAGCCCTATCCCAGAAAACACACCACCTAAACTTTGTGGATTTAAATTAAACGCTGAAGAGCCCGCACAAATAGTTCCTGTGGGAAAAGTAAAATTGGGATTTGGCGCTTGGATGATAGTTAGTTTTAATGAATCTGCTACGAGACCACAAGTCGTTTGTTGCGTTAACTTTAAATACATTGTCCCTAAATCTGATGCGGAAGGCATATAAGTTGATATGAACGAGTTGGGGTTGGAAAAGTTTCCTGTACCATTTGTTGACCATTGTATATTCCCAACTCCCGTTGAATTTGCAAGCAATGATAAATTTGAGTTTATGCAAATATTGGTGTCATTGCCAGCAAAAATAAGGGCATTTGCAGTATTTATATTTATAACAACCGAATCTTTAGCATTGGCACAATTGTATTTAAGGGCAAGGTACACTACAATACTTCCAGATGTAAGTCCAGAATTGATATTTAATTTAGGGTTTAATATGGTTGAATCTGTTAAGCTACCCTGCGAAGGGTTTTTCAGTCGCCAAACAAAACAATTTGTTCCTACTACTGTGCCATTTAGCTGTACTTGTGCACCACTACAAAACGTACCTGCTGCTGTACCGGCGTCGAAGGTAATAGGTGGAATGGGTACAGCACATCCATAATTTACATATGAATCAACTCCTCCAAAAGTAAAGTTCACCGTACCACCATCTTCAGCACCATTTGTTAAATCTTGTTTTAATAATAGGTTCTTTTGATAGGTAACAGTGTCACTACAGATGGTATGGTTAATGATTAATTTTCTATCGTATGGAGTTCCACTGCTATTGTTGGCAAAATGGCCTGCTGTATTTCCACTTGTTTGTATCACCACATAAAGGGTGTCCATTAAATTATCGAAATTTTGTGCAGTAGGGTTGAAAGATGTGCTGGTTATAATTAACAAGTTCGATTTTGATGGAACATACTGGTTGTTGTTTAATGGAATAAGCAGTCCGCAATGGCCACTTGCAGCAATACTATTATTTATTGTAGTGATTTTTGTTAAGGTGGAAGCGTTAAAATTTGCAAATCCTCTCCATGGATTACTTGAACCTGCTCCCCAATTTACAAATCCTGAACCTCCATAAGCTGGAATTGAAAAGCCACTAATTAGCAGAGGTGTCGAACCAATTTGAAGTCGAATCATTTCATTTTGGCCTTCGTTGTTTCCGTCGCAAGCATCAACTAAGATACTTACAATTTCGAAACATTTATTTGGCCAGATATTAGATGAAGATCCTGCACATGGCTGACCTTTTGATTGATTTAAAACACCAAGGATAAGAAAAATGAAAACACTGAATTTACGCATTAACGAATAAGTTTTACTAAAACTTCGAAAACTAATTACTAATTAATACTATTATATTACCTTTATATTACCTTTATATTAAAGGCATGTTTAGTTAAAAATGGTAATCAGTTTTTTGTAGTAAAATTCTTTGTTATTAATTTTAGTAAGGGAAATTTGGCAGATGAAAACTCCAAATTGTAGGTTTCCATCTCTGTCTTTTCCCGTCCAATAATCATCTGGGTTATTTGTTTGAAAAATAATTTCACCCCATCTGT
>CAILJQ010000170.1 GCA_903834625.1 uncultured Bacteroidota bacterium | reverse complement strand
GTTGAACCAGTTGCGCTGAATGTTGCCGAAGAACCAGAACAAATAGTAGCATCATTGTTTGCTGTACCAGAAGTTTCTGTTATGGCTATGGTAGCCGTAGGATTGGCGTTAATGCCAACACTCTTATCTGAAGCAGCTGCAGCAGTGCATGAATTTCCATCTTGGTAGTTTAATAATACATGTCCGGTACCAGCAGAACCCCAAGTTACCGTAACAAAGGTATCCGTGGCAGAACCACCAGCGGTAATACTACCACCGGTAACCGACCAAGCATAATTACTAAAGCCTGCAACCGTTGTATATACATTACCTGTGCTGCCTGCACAAACTGAGCTTGAACCACTAGGTTCGGCTATAACAGGTAATGCGTTAACGGTAATATGTGTTTCAGAAGAATAAGAAGTACAACCTCCTGAAGTTACTTTTCTGCGGAAATATGTTTGTGTTGAACTTGTAGTAAGTGTAGCTGTTGTATAAGCTGCAGTATTATTTGTACCTGCCGCTGCAGCATAACTGCCGCCTAATGAACTGGCACTTTCCCATAAATAGGTATATGAACCGCCGCCACCTGTAGGAGTTGATCCGGTAATGCTTGCTGTGGTATTGTGACAAATTGAAGCATCTGAACCAATAGTGTTTCCAGCTATTACTCCATTTACTACCACTTCTGAATTTCCACTTAATGAGTTGGCAGAGCAACCCGACATGGTTACAGATAAAATATTTAAAGTAGTATTTGCAGTTGCACTCGTAACATCAATGTTTGCGGTGCCAGAACCATTTAAGGTAGTGCTTGTGGCTGAACCACCATCTATATTATAAGACAGAGAGGCGTTTGGACTTCCATCTACCGTAAATGTTGCCGTTGAGCCCGTGCAAATGGGTGAGTTATTTGAAGTAATAGAAGCTGTTGCTGCTCTACAAACTGTAACTGTATAGGTGGTAGTTGTTGCTCCATCTTCACCTGTTACTCTCACAGAAATAGTGTTTGAACCAACGTTTAAGTTTAATGAACTTGAAGCAGAACCACTTGTTACAGAAGCATAAGAACCAGAATTTACCTTTACTTGAACGGTAGAGGTAGCTGGTACTGTAGGGGTAACAGTAATATTATTTGTAATATGAGAAACTGAAGCGCTGTAACTGGTAATTCCTGAAGAAAATGCCGGAGAAAGAGATCCACTGCTAATAGCTAAACTTGTTAAACTTGAACTGATGGTACAATTAGAAGAAACATTACCAGTAGTCCAGGAAGCGCTGCCACCTAAAGATCCATCTAATCCATTACCACTGTTATCTGCAGCTGTAGTACCAGAACTTTCATTCAATTTGTAGTATCCAACCAATCCTGTATAGGTAGAAGGAAATTGGCAATTCATTTTAGAACTTATTTCAGAAGCACTTCTCACCACATTCCAAATCCTAACCTCATCAATCACACCATTCCAAAAATAATGTGAGCTACTTGCAAGTCTACCAATAACTGGGGCGTAACTATTTGGGTAAGAAATTGGTCCAGATACCGTTGCCATATGCGCATCTTGCGTGCCATTCACGTATAACCTAATTCCATCGGTGGTAGAAAATGAAACGGCTACATGGTACCAGTTTCCTGCACTTAAGGTGCTTGCACCATCAACTACAGTTGAGTAATCATGTGTCCAAAACCTTAATTTTCCATTGTATACAACCAAATGATAGCCTTGTATAGTAGAAACGCCATCCGCCTCAGAACTAATTATCTCATATTGAGGTGTGGGTGGTGCTGAAAACGGAGCTGGATCCGTTAATGTAGCATTTGAATAAACCCAAGCCTCTATGGTAAAATTGTTCGTTGGTTTAAGTGTACTTGAATTGGGCAAGAGAACATAATCAGTTGTTCCATTTAACAACACACCATTGGTTTGCGCAATGCTCAGATTTACCAGGCAGGTAAGCGCAAAAACCAATACAAAAATCCTCCTGCGAAGATTTACAATAGGTAGTAAAAAATGTTTCATAAATGTCTTATAATGTTTGAGTATAGGTTAGGTTAGTATACTATAATACACTATAAAGATATTTAGTACTATATGCCTCGAGTTAACATTATGACAAACGAACGGATTGATTTATTTAATTAGCAGTAAAATAATGTAAATGGAAGTTTTGAATGTCGCAAAGAACCTACCACATTGGGAAAAATAAAATAATATTCCCATAACGGGAATAGCTTTTTAACTCAATTTGTATAAGGCTTTCCTTAATTTAGCTAATCAAAAGCTGCTGATACAAGCTCTTTAACCTGGCATATTCCATTTGCCAATTGTATTTCTCTCTGACTGCCTTTATGTTATTGGCAGCATATGTAGTCAAAAGTGCTTTATTGCCCAACAAAACTTCCAAAGCTTGAGCTATGGCAGTTGCCTGCTGCACATCAACTGGTATGCCAATCTGAAATTCATTATTTAAGTTGCAGTAAATGGCCGAATCGCAGAAAATGGATGGTAGGCCAATACACATGTATTCAAAGAGTTTTCTTTCATGCGAAACCAACATGTTATCTGGTTGATTTTTGATGCATAAACCTACTTTACATTGCTTGGAAATTTCGTAGGCTTTGGGCTGATCCAAAAATCCGTAAAAGTGAATCTGATGCGCAATTGCATTCCAATAAGGCAAATGAGTAAATCCTGTTTCAGCATTTACCCCAAAATAACCTATTAAATGCAGTTCACATATTTTCCCTTGTTGTTGCAACAAATAAATGGCTTCCAAAAACGGATCGATAGTGTAGTACATATCCCTTATCATGCCTACATAAAAAAGGTGATTCCCTTCCAATCCTCCCCTATCCATTACTTGATAAGGTGCCAATTCATCTATATCTGCAAAATTTTGGATGATGGTGCATTCCTCTTCTGATACGTAAAAATCGCGCAGTAGTTTTGGGTCGGCCACCACTGGCACATAATGCATAAATTGCTTACCTATTTGTAAAAACCAACGATAAGCCCATCCCGTCCATTTTTTTTGACCAGCGCTTAACCAAGGTTTTAACTGAATATCGCCTAAGGTATTTTCATGAATATCATAGATTACCTTCTTCCCAAGAATGCCCAATATCATTCCAAAGGGAACCATCTCGGCATCGTGGATATGGTATATAGCAGCATCTTGTTTTACCGCTATATAAAACACCTTCCAAATAGTAAATAAAAACCTTTGTAAAAAACTGCTAGGCTTAGGAATGCCAATAATATGAACACCGTTTTTTTCAACACATTCGTTGCCAATGGCAATGAGTGTTACATCAAAATCTTGTGCCAGAGAACTACACTCACGGTAAAATACACGGGTATCCCAAACATGGTGAACAGAGGAGAAATGACAAACCTTAACCCTGCTCATGTTTGGTGCACCCACAATAAAAAGCTGAATAGATTAGTCTTTTAAAACCGCTCTTGAGATAACCAATTTTTGAATCTCACTGGTTCCTTCTCCTATGGTACACAATTTAGAATCGCGGTAAAATTTCTCTACCGGAAAGTCTTTGGTATATCCATAACCCCCAAATATCTGAACGGCTTCTGTAGAGGCCATCACTGCTACTTCACTGGCGTAATATTTGGCCATGGCACCTTCTTTGTTTACGCTCATGTGTTTGTTTTTTCTATCAGCGGCTTGCATAATCAACAACTCACTTGCTTCAATGCGTGTTGCCATATCTGCCAATTTAAAGGCTATACCTTGAAAGTTGCTAATAGGCTGACCAAATTGATGTCTTTCTTTTGAATACTTTAAGGCAGCTTCATACGCACCTTTGGCAATGCCTAAAGAAAGTGCTGCAATAGAAATCCTTCCTCCGTCTAATACCTTCATGGCTTGCTTAAATCCATCCCCAATATTACCTAAGATATTTTCTTTAGGAACCCTGCAATCTTCAAAAATCAATTCAGCTGTTTCAGAGGCACGCATGCCCAATTTATTTTCTTTCTTGCCACCTTTAAATCCAGGTGTTCCGCGCTCAACTACAAATGCGGTAATGCCATTGCTATCTAATAACTCACCTGTTCTGGCCAATACCACCACCACGTTTCCGGTAATACCATGTGTAATCCAATTTTTGGTACCGTTTAATACCCAATGGTCGCCATCTTGTTTGGCCACACATTGCATACGCATGGCATCACTACCTGTATTGGCTTCGGTTAATCCCCAAGCACCAATCCACTCGCCAGATGCCAACTTTGGCAACCAACGTTGTTTTTGTTCTTCGTTACCAAAGTACATAATATGTCCGGTACACAAACTATTGTGCGCAGCCATACTCAAGCCAACCGAGCCACATACTTTTGCCAATTCAACAATGGCAGTTACATATTCAAAATAACCAAAGCCAGCACCACCATATTCTTGTGGTACCAATACGCCTAACAACCCCAACTCCCCCATTTGTTTAAAGGTTTCAATGGGGAAATATTGGCTTTCATCCCAATCCATTAAATTCGGACGGATATTCTTCTCAGCAAAATCGCGCACCATTTGCGCAATCATTCTTTGGTTTTCTGTTTCGTTAAAACTCAACATATGTTCAGGTAGATTTTTCGTTGGCAATTATACGTCATTTACCTCCTAATTTCCTACAAGAATTGTTTGTTATAAAGCACTGCAAACCTGCCACATGCAACTTCACTTAGGGCTTCAAATCACAATAAGGTAAAATCAATTGGTAAATAGAGTCGTTCACCAATTTAATTTTCTTCAAATCACTCAACGCTGCATAGGCGCCATGTTGCGCTCTATACTGCACAATGGCCCGCGACAAAGTAATTTTAAAATAGGGATGTTTTTTGAGTTGCTCAAAGCTAACTTGGTTTACATCAACTTTCACCCGAAGGCTTGGATCAACACGCAATCGCGGTTCTAAATCAAACAACCAATCTTCTTGAAATCCAAAAATTTCTGTGAGTTGCTCTAAACTATAAAAGCCTCCCAATTGGCTTCGGTACTGAAGTATTTTGTGTGCCATGTAAGGACCAATCTTGGGCAAGGCCACCAATTCCAAACTATCGCAAGTATTGAGTTCAAGTATCTTTGGAGTTGTATATTTTTTCTTGGCATAGGTACTGTCTTTTTGTTCGGTTCGAACCGAAAGAGCCGCCCTATGATTGCCTGAAAAATACGCTGGAGAATCTGCCTCTTCCTCGCTCGTAAATGCTGCTTGTATGACTAAACTGTCTTGCAACACCTCAAAAGAAACCTGCTTAAAATAATTGGGTGCTGGCTGAGCCCATATGCGAAAAGCCCAAACCAGAGATTGTAGGATAGCAAAGAGCAATAACAAAGCTCCTAGTCCTCTTTTCTCTTGTGGGGTAAAATAAAAATAGGTAAAAAGAAATGTCTTGAACCTATTTTTCATCCTCCTCCCGGGGTTTGTTTATTTTGGGATTTTTAATGAGAAAATGGTACAAGAGAAATACCACTACCGCAGCAAAAAAGAGTTCGGTTAAAAACCAAAACATAAATCCTGCAGGCTCTGCTGCCGTTAATAAAGCGTATTTCATTTTTGTTTATTTAATTGTTCATCAAGTACGGCCAATCCTTCTGCAAAACTATGGGGTTTATAGCCCAATTCTTTGATGGCTTTGTCTATTCTAAATCCGGTAATGGGCGGACGTTTAGCAGGTTGTTTTATACCTTCACTGGTAGATATGTTTAACAATGATTTATCCAGCTTCCAGAAATCTGCCACGCGATACACCAAATCAAACACACTCATAAAATCACTGCCCGAAATATTATAAATACCTGTGGCTTTTTTCTCTGCTATTAAACCACATCCCTGCGCCAAATCTTCTGCCAAAGTAGGGGTTCTAAATTGGTCGGATACCACATGAATAGGTTTGCCTCCTTCTAATGCACCTTTAGCCCATAACACAATATTACTTCTGCTCATATCACTCACAATTCCGTATACCAAAACCGTACGAGCAATGGCCCAACTCTTTGCTCCTTTCATCACCACTTCTTCCGCTTTTAATTTGCTGTGGCCATAATAACTCAAAGGAGCAGGTTTTTCGTTTTCGTCTATCGGACCGTGGGTGCCGTCAAAAATAAAATCGGTAGAAACATGCACCAAATGGGCGCCAATTTCATTACAGGTTTGAACCAAATATTCTACTGCCGTTACATTCAATACATCACAGGCTTCTTTTTCGCTTTCACAGGCATCTACATTGGTCATGGCCGCCGTATTAATTACCGCATCTGGCTTATGTTTACCCAATACACTTTGTACTTCTGCTGCATTGGTTATATCCAATGATTCGTAAATATATCCGCCTTTGTTGGCAAAACGATCTTCTCCCCTTGCTGTTGCAATCAGCGTAATCACGCTAGAATCTTTGTATCTTTCTATTAATTTCTGACCCAAAAGGCCATTACTACCAGTAATTAAAATCTTCATCATGGGGTGTACATTTTCTTTTTTGGTTCGAACCGAATAGGACTTTTTTTAACATTTTTTGCCTGCCCAAAAGTAAGGCATCCCAAGCGATTTAAAAACACCCACAATTATGACTGTTAAATCCGATTCTCCCAAATGCGCTTAACAGAAAAAGGCTAGATAAAACATTCTCAGCTCGTCCCTAACCAACCATTTACAAGGTCTTTCAAGTTATCCGGTTTATTGGAAACAATCCTTTTAGGGTAGAAATTGAATGCCAACTTTCCCTCATTCGCTGCTTTTTGACCTTTCAAAAACCTCTTGAAATTTACAAAAAAACCTGCCACTCTGTCAGAAATAGTCTTATATTTGCAGCCCTAAAAACTTAGAAAATGCGAGGAGTTGTAGCAGACCAAGCCCCAGAGACGGCAACAAGAAACTTATACATAGAAACCTATGGTTGTGCCATGAATTTGGCAGACAGCGAGGTAGTGGCTTCTATTATGGCCGACAAAGGCTTTAAAACCACCCAAGACATTCAACAAGCAGATGTGGTATTTGTGAACACCTGTTCTATTCGCGACAATGCAGAGGCACACGTATGGGGCCGATTGCGTGAGATTAAACACCAAAAGAAAACCAACCCAGGAATGATTGTGGGCGTTTTAGGCTGCATGGCCGAACGCTTAAAAACACAGTTGTTAGAAAAAGAACAAATCATTGATATAGTGGTTGGACCAGATGCTTACCGTGATATTCCGCAGTTGATTACCCAAGTAGAAGAAGGTCAGAAAGCGGTAAACGTATTGCTTTCGCGTGAGGAAACCTATGCAGAAATTACGCCAGTAAGGTTGAGTTCTAATGGGGTTACTGCCTTCATTTCTATCATGCGTGGTTGCGATAATATGTGCTCTTTTTGCGTGGTTCCTTTTACCCGTGGTAGAGAGCGCAGCAGAGATGCCGAGTCTATTGTAAATGAAGCCAAACATCTATACAATATAGGATATAAAGAAGTAACTTTATTGGGTCAGAATGTTGACTCATACAAAGAAGTTACCGCTGAAGGGGAAGTGATTTGCACCTTTGCGCAATTGCTTGAAAAGGTAGCCCACATTGCTCCAGATTTGCGTATTAGGTTTAGCAGCTCCCACCCCAAAGACATTACAGATGAGGTATTGTATACCATGAAAAAATACGACAACATTTGTAACTATATTCACTTCCCTTTGCAATCTGGTAACAGCAGAATTTTAAACCTCATGAACCGCACCTATGACAGAGAATGGTTCATGACACGTTTAGCAAAAATTAGAGAAGTGATTCCTAATTGTGGTGTCTCTACAGATGTGATAGCAGGCTTTTGCTCAGAGACAGAAGAAGAACATGCAGATACCTTAGATATTTTTAGAAATGCACACTTCAATTTTGCTTTCATGTATCAATACAGCGAAAGGCCAGGAACCCTTGCTGCAAGAAGGTACCCAGATGATATACCTGCTGATGTAAAGCACAGAAGATTGAATGAAATCATTCAAATTCAACATGCCAATAGCAAGGTGTTAAATGAAGCAGAAGTTGGTAAAATTCAAACAGTATTAATTGAGGGTTTATCTAAAAAATCGGATCAAGAATTAAGAGGTAGAAACGACCAAAATACGGTGGTTATTTTCCCTAAAGAAAACTACCAGAAAGGTCAGTATGTAAAAGTACTGGTTGAACGTGCTACGCAAACCAGCTTGATTGGTAAAGTGGTGGAGGTAATTCAATTCTAGTATTGACTATTCAACTCATAAGAATTTACCCATCAAAGTAGCCTATGATTCCCATCCAACACAGCCCATTGTAGCATGAAAAATCAAGCCTTTTTCAACTTGTGGGATTCCTTCTTAAACAATTACCATTTGTATTACAGGGATCTGAGTGATAAGGGCAAAAAACGCTTTGTAAACAGGGTACATTCCATCTATTTAAATGTGGATATTCTGGGCAAGGAAGACCTTGAAATAACAGATGAAATAAGGGTTTTGGTGATTGCTAATTTGGTTCAGCTCACCTTTGGCTTGAAAGAATTTTGGTTGTATGGATATGATTATATCAACCTCTATCCAGAGGCCTTTATGGTTAAAAGCAGTGGCGAAGCTGTAGCTGGATCAACCTACCAAACCAAAATCATTTCGCTCTCTTGGCAAGACTTTGCCAAAGACCATTTGCAAGCGCACAGTGGCAAGAATATTAGTCTAGCCCAATACGCGCAAGCATTGGTAAGAACTGTAATGAATGGTAAAAAATACGACCTCCATTTTGGCAGTTATTTAGATACTTGGTTTGAGATAATTAGAAAGGAATGTTTGGCCAAAAGTGATGGAACAGCTGCCATGCGCTTGAGCGAAAACCAAGACGATATTCAGTTTGTTTTCTCCAAATCTGTAGAGATGTTTTTTGAGAAACCCGACTTGTTCAAAAAAGAACTTCCTACCTCCTACGCGCATTTATGTTTATTGCTGAACCAAGACCCAATGAACATCACAGAAGATTATGCTTACGAGCGTGAACGCTTAAGTAAATCAAATGTATTGGTGGTATTGCCTCCACATGTTCCTATTACCTTTAAATACAAAAATTGGCATTGGATATACAATTTAAGCTTCTTCGGCCTGACGGCTTGTCCGATGGCATTGTATTTGATATCCGACAGGCTCTTGGTTCAGACCGCACAAATATTATTACTTATACTCCTAACGGGATTGGTTATTTCAGTGGTGTTTTATAAAGCCATTGAACAATTAGGCTTGTTTCGTAAATGGTGGTTGTTTGCATTAAACAGTGTAGTAGGCATATCGCCTTGTTTGGTTACTACCTTGTTGTTGGCAAACCAAGCCTATGCCTATCCATCAACTACAGAAGTAAGCAGCCATGCCATTGCCAGTTACTACCAAACAGAACATTATACCAACCATACCAGCACACAAATTGTTACCTTTAACTTTAGCGACGAGTTTTTAATAGATTACCCAAAGGCCAGAACCTTTGAGGAATTTGAAAAAAAACCTACCAATAAAAGCACCTTATTTAACGGAGTTACCTACCACATACGAAAT
>CAILJQ010000169.1 GCA_903834625.1 uncultured Bacteroidota bacterium | reverse complement strand
TTTCATAAGGTATTATTTTAGGTAAACCAAAATAAACCAAACAGTTAGAAAACAATAATTAATTTGATAAAAGGCAAAAAAAAGGCCACCAATTACGGCAGCCTTCTTTTAAATGTTAAAGAATGAGTAAATTAATCCTCCAAATCTTGGATATCAATCATTCCTATGGGTTTGCCATTTTCGGTCACCAAAATGGTATCTACTTTTGTTGATTTAAATAAAGAGGCTGCGTCATTTAACAAGGCGCTTCCTTCAATAGAAACGGCATCACCGTAAACAAAATCACCCATCTTTTTTGACAAAACGTCTCTTCCATCGCTGATCATCTTTCTTCGTAAATCACCATCTGTGAAAACGCCTTTCAAACTTCCATCTGCGTTAACAACGGTAATTGCACCAAAGCCATATTCTGTCATTTTAATAATTGCCTCAGCAAGGTTTGTATCTGAACCAACTACTGGATTAACTGCATTTATTGCCTCTTTCACACGAACGGTCATTAACCTGGTATCTCTAATAAACTGGTCAGTACCCACTGTAGTAAAATGATTTTCGGTAAGTTGCTTCATCACTTTTAGAGGAACAGTAATGGTGTGCACACCCAAATTGAGGGCATTTCTCACATGCTCTAAAGTACGAACAGAAGAGAACATTACTTTGGTATCGTATCCATAATGATCAACCGCATCAACAATTTGGGCCACAAGATCCAATGCATCATGGCCTTGGTCTTGTAAACGACCAACAAGCGGACAAACATAAGTTGCACCTGCATGCATAGCCATATAAGCTTGTTGTAATGTATAAACTAAATGAACATTTACCAATAAGCCTTCGTTACGAAGCATCTTACAAGCACGAACACCTTCTAGTGAAACAGGAATTTTAAAAACAGTTTTTGTAGGATCTAATCCAAGTGCCAATTGACGTTTGGCTTCTGCAAGCACTTCTTCAGCAGTATCACCTAAAGCTTCAATTTGAAGCACTGGTACCATTTTAGAAAGCTTTACAATCATACCGTCAATATCGGTAATACCTTCTCTTTGCATGAAGGTTGGCGTGGTTGTTAAACCATTCAGAAAGCCTAATTTAAAGCCTTCTTCAATTTCTTTGAGATTTGCTGAATCTAAGTATAATTCCATTTCTTAATAATATATCTAATGCTATCGGGCAAAAATAGGTTTTAAATTGAAATTTGCTAAATGCCCTTAATTATAATTTCCGAAGCCAAAGACATAGGACACGTTAAACATGACTCCTGCTGGATTAAGCATTTTGAAGACAGTTTTTTGCGCAGCGGCAAAATCCATAGCAGATGTAGGAACTAGCACTCCATTATAGGTAAAGGAGTTGTCTGATAAGCTATAACTTGTATTACTAACTGCTAAAGAATAGCCGAATTCAAAAATAAAACGACCACCTTTTTTGCTGACTATTTGCTTTTGCACGCCCAAATGGATCACATTTATTGGATCTAAATTAACTCCAGTAGTTACAGAAATTTCATCTCCACCTGCTTTGGGTACCAAAGTAACGGGTAATTGAACACCTTGGATACCACCATTTCTTCCAAAACCAATACTAGGACACCAAGAGTTTTTGTTGCTCACATTGGTAGTAAGAGCAAAGCCTACTTTTCCTCCCCAACCTCCTAATCCAACATTAAATTCACCTATAGTTTTTGGAGCAATGCGCGCTCCAAAGCTACCACCTAAATATCCATATTTACCATACAAACTTGAACCAAAACCCGCATAAAAGGCTTTAACGGGTTTATCCTCCCCGGTTGATTTATCACTTTTGTGAGTTGGTTCATACTGAGCCTTCAAATTTGTGCTCAAAACTAAAAGAAAAGCAATGAATAGTGTTTTGGCTTTCATCATTGATTAATTATTTATTTCTATAACTAACCTCTAATTGATGGATATCAATGAGTGGCTTTAAAAACTCTTCCAAATCATAAACACATAATTGTGAAGCTGCATCGCAAAGGGCTTTCGCTGGTTCAGGATGGGTTTCAATAAAAACGCCATCAACTCCAGCTGCTACTCCTGCCCTACTTAATACAGGTAAAAATTCACGAGCCCCACCTTTTGGATCGGCACTTGGAGTACCATACTTGCGCACACAATGCGTTATATCAAAAACTACCGGATAACCGATGTTTCTTAAATGGTAAAAACTTCTAGGGTCAACAATTAAATCATTGTATCCAAAGGTGTAACCACGTTCGGTTAAAATAATCTGGTCGTTGCCACTTTCCTCACATTTGGCCACAGGGTGCTTCATATTGTCTGGTGCCAAAAACTGACCATGTTTGATATTTACTACTTTACCCGTTTTAGCCGAGGCCACCAACAAGGTACTTTGCATACAAAGGTATGCTGGAATTTGAATCACATCAACCACCTCACCTGCCGCTGTTGCTTGATCTGGGTAGTGCACATCTGTTAAAATAGGAAAGCCAAATTGCTCTCTAATTTTAGCCAAGGTATTGATGCCTGAAGCCAAACCTGGACCATCATAATATTTGAGACTACTTCTGTTATCTTTCTGAAAAGATGATTTATAGATAATCTTTATTTTTAATTTTTCTGCTACTTCCCTGAGGGTTTCGGCAGTTTTCATCATAATAGATTCTTCTTCTATTACACAAGGGCCTGAGATAAGAAATAACTCATCATTGCCACATTCAATATCTCCAACTTTTACTATTTTGGTCATGTTTGTTTTTATAATCTTCTAAATAAATCTTCAATGGTTTGTATGCTTACCTTGTCTTTCCAATCTGTTCCAATGGCGTGATTCCACATATGAGGCAAGTTATAGGCAACATGTGCCATAGCAGTTATCTCTGCATCTGTCCATCCTTTACTTAAACCTTGTGGCAAAGTTATATTGTGTTTACTTAACATAGTTTTAAACTCGGCAACACCCTCTGGATAATAATCTCCAAGATGCTGGAATGCTAAGCAATTGGCGTAACAATGTTTCTCGCCAAAAATTTTACTTAAACCATAACTTAAAGCATGACAAACACCCACTTCAGAATAAGTTAAACTCAGCCCTCCCATGAGAGAAGCAACCATTAATTTGTCGTCATTTTCTGCCGACTGACCGGCGTTTTCACTCAAATAAATATCTCTACATAATTTTAGAGACTGTTCTCCGTAAGCCATGCTGTATGCGTTATTGAGCATACCATCTCTACTTTCAATGCAATGAATGAAAGTATCCATTCCGGTATAAAACCACTTATCTACAGGCACAGATTCTGTTAATTCAGAGTCAAGAATCACTTGGTCAAAAATGGTCCAATCACACTTAAGTCCTAGTTTTTTTTCTGGACCGGTTAACACGGCAGTCATACTGCACTCTGCACCAGTACCAGAAATAGTAGGAACTCCTAAATGGTATACACCTGGGTTTTTAATTAAGTTCAAACCTTGGTATAAAACAGAAGAACCCTCATTGCATAACATAAGCGATAATGCTTTGGCTATGTCCATAATACTTCCTCCACCAATGCCAATTACGCCAGAAGGCAAGCCTTTTGAAGAAAGTATGGTATCTCTTAATTCATCAATTTGTTCGGTGGTTGGTTCATGTGGATCCACATCTACAAAATAAACTAGGTCTTCAGGTAGTTGTTGTAAACGATTTTCTAAGTCTTTTCCCTTGAAATAATTGTCAACTATATACACAAAGTACTTTTGGTTCAGGGCTCTTTTGGGGGCAATTATTTCTGCCAATTGGTTGAAGCTTCCTCTACCAAAAACTGTTTTTTCTATGCTCTTAAAATTCTTATGCGCCATGCAACTTAAATTAAGCGGTTTGAGCCAATGCGGCGCGAATAGAAGTACTCATTTTAGCAATAAGCTCTGCCAATTCTTGTTCTGACCAGGTAGCTTTGATACTAAATGAAATTAATCTACCAATGGTTTCTTGGGTTTTAGGTAAATTCATATTAGCATAATCTTGAGGAGCACCCAACAATTGTACATTGGTTTTGGCAGCAACTCTACCCTCCTTAATATGATCCCATTGGTTAATAAAATGGTACATATTGGTGAACCAATAATTAAAACCTCCTACTCCATTTTTATTAAATTCATCTACCACTTTTTGTGCGGCACTGGTATTAGGAAGGAACATATTTAAAAATGTTGCAGAATCTCCATTAGGATCAGGAAGAGTAGCAAAACTAACTCCTGCAATGCCTCCTAATTCTTTCATCAAATGTTTTTTGATTTGGTTATTCTTTTCACGAATCATTGGCACACGGCGTGTTTGAACCAAACCAATTGCGGCATGTAACTCAGAAATACGGTAATTAAACCCTAATACAAGGTGGTTTTCCATTCCACGGTTATTGCCAATATGATCGTGACCGTGGTCTGAATAATTATCAGCTAACTTGTAGGCATTTTCATTATTGGTTACCATTACCCCGCCTTCACCAGCGGTAGCAATTTTGAAAAAATCAAAACTGTAACAACCTGTTGCACCAAATAAACCTGTAGAGATTCCTTTGTAACTTGCAGCCATGGCCTGACCAGCATCTTCAACTAAGATTAACTTATGATCGTTTATTACTTGCATGATTTCATCCATTTGGGCCATCTGACCACACATATGAACCAACAAAACCGCCTTAGTTTTCGGCGTAATAGCTTTCTTAATGCCTTCGGCACTCAAACAAAGGGTTTCATCTATTTCTGCAAAAACAGGCAATGCACCTGCAAAAATTACAGCTTCCACTGAAGCGATATAGGTAAATGGTGGAACAATTACTTCATCTCCAGCACCAACACCTGCCGCAGCCAATGCACAAGATACAGCGGTACTTCCACTACTTACTGCATGGGCATATTTAGCACCTGTTAATTTAGCCACCTCGGCTTCAAATTCTTTCGCTTTCCAAATATTGTTACGTTGTGCATCGTGGTTGAAACGAAAAAAGATGCCCGTTTCTAATACATCATTGATTTCTTTGCGCTCCTCGGCGCCATAAAATTCGGTACCTGCCATTGGGTTTTGTTTTAGTGCTGCGAAGGTACCAAATCCTCTTGAGATATTTACCTTTAAAACGCTTCTCGTTTTATTCCCAAATAGATTAAAAGTAGTTCTAAAAAATCCCATTTTGAAACATAAACTAAAATTGGCACAGAACAAACAACAAGCAAAATCAATTATAAACCACTATTAAACAGCGCATTAATCTACTCATACTATAAAACATTTCATTTCGGTTGAAAGATTGTCATACTAAATATTGTAAAGAAAAAAATCGAACCATGAAAAATTTAATAATTCCAGCAATTTTGCTCATCGCATTTACCAGTTCTTGTAAGAAGGATCTCATGAATGAGCAGGCGCCCACTCCTTCAACCCAAGTGGCCAAGGTTGAAAAATTTAATCAAATTAAAACGAATGATGCGTTTAATTGGGAAAATTCCAAAACCATTGACTTTTCAGTTTCAGGAATGGAAGACATGCAAGGAATTATCAACACTTTAAAAATAAGTGATGTGAGCGGAAAGGTAGAGTACTTAAAAGTGCGTCTTGCCATGAATGAAAATTTTCAAACCAAATTAAGCATCCCTGGAAATGTTTCTGCAGTAAAGGTTACTTATGGAACTATCATAAAAACATACAATCCACAAGCAGGAAGTGTAAACTTTAATTACATTACTGAAGTAGCTGAATAAAATTTAAAATCAACCACTTAAAAGTGATAAAAAGTTATTGGTAAAACAAGTAGGTGAGCTAGCTTTTAAAATGTCGCGATCGAAAAGACTTTTTTATAGTTAAACAACTTAAATCCAATAGGTTTTACATTAAAATTAATTTAATATTGCATACCATAAAACTCCTATGAAAAATACAATTGGAAAATTTGCCTTCGGTATATTAGCGATTAGTTTGCTAGCATCCTGCGCAAAAAATTTAAAACCAGGTGATCCTATCCCTGGACT
>CAILJQ010000168.1 GCA_903834625.1 uncultured Bacteroidota bacterium | reverse complement strand
GTCTGATATAGTATCTTATCACGCTAATGGGTTTGAATTTCCATTATTACCCATAATAACTAATGATAATCCTAATGAATTTCAATTATTCAGATGGGGTTTAATACCTTCTTGGGTAAGGAATTTTGAACAAGCTACCCAGCTACGCACATCTACTCTAAATGCTCGTGCAGAAAGCGTTCTAGAGAAGCCTTCCTTTAAATTAGCTGCTCAAAAAAGAAGAGGAATTTTACCCGCTACAGGTTTTTTTGAATGGAAAGACTCAAAAGTTTATGGAAAAATTCCTCACTATATATATCCAAAAGAAGGGGGGTATTTTCCAATGGCTGTTATTTATGAAGATTGGACGAACCCCGCTGAAGATAAAAAGTATGAAACATTTTCCATCCTTACCTGCGAGGCAAACGAGTTAATGGCAAGCATCCATTCAAAGCTTAGAATGCCCGTTATCTTAAGTGAAGAGGGTACAATGGTTTGGCTTAATTCAACCGAGACAAATGATATACATTTGAGCCTTCTGAAACCCATTAGTTCAGAAGCAATGAAGGCGCATAGCATTTCAAATTTAATAAGTTCAAGAAGCAAACCTAGCAATGTTCCTGAGGTTACCCGTTTCTTTTCTTATGAATCGGGAGATTTATTTGCATAAAAAAAGCTGCCTTTTAAGGGGCAGCTTTTTTTTTTAAATGTGCATTCTGTTTTTCTTTTCTAGAAGCACTTCCTTACTTTCTACAAAATCAGGATCAGGAACACAACAATCTACAGGACATACTGCTGCGCATTGTGGCTCCTCATGAAAACCTACACATTCGGTACATTTATCTGTAACGATGAAATAGGTGTCATCTGATTTAGGTGCAAATCTCTTTGTAACGTCAATAGTGTCGCCACCAACAGAGACAGTACCACTTAAATTGTTTCCGTCTGCCCATGCCCATTCGGCACCGGCTTCGTAAATTGCGTTATTCGGACATTCTGGTTCGCATGCACCGCAATTGATGCATTCGTCAGTGATCATAATTGCCATAATTCTAAAATTTTAATAGGATGATAACTACTGCAAGTTTAGTTTTGTTGACGCTTTCAAAAAAATAGAATTAGTCTAAATTGTATGAATTATTCACAAAGAGTAGATGCATTTTCAAAATTGGGGGACATTTTTAGGTCTCTAAACTCAGAAAGTCCTGTTTTACAGCAGGCTTACCTTTACAATAATTGGTTTACCATTGATATGCAGTTAAAGTCGTTTGGGGCTTGGGCCGACCTATTAACCCAAGAAAAACTGAATGAATGGACCGCCAGTTATGTTTTATCTGAACCTACTAACCCTAAAAAGGTTGCTATTATTATGGCTGGCAACATTCCATTGGTGGGTTTTCATGATTTATTATCGGTTTTAATTTCAGGAAACATAGCCTTAGTTAAACCCAGTAGCGATGATTCTGTACTCATCAAATGGGTCATTGCTCAATTATTGGAAATAAATACTTCGTTTAGTAAGTATATTCAAATGGTAGAGGACCATTCACTTAAAGTTTTTGATGCGGTTATTGCCACTGGAAGTAATAATAGCAACAGGTATTTTGAATATTATTTCCGAAACAAACCTTCGTTATTAAGAAGAACTAGAAACAGTGTAGCTGTTTTGTCGGGCAATGAAACGGCTGAAGATTTGGATAAATTGGCCGACGATGTGTTTTTGTATTTTGGAATGGGGTGTAGGAATGTTTCAAAACTATTGGTGCCTAAAGGTTATAATCTTGAACCCATGTTTTTAGCTTTTGAAAGGTATAAAGATATTATCAACCATAACAAGTATGCAAACAATTATACCTACCATAAGGCCTTATTTTTAATGAACCAAGACCCACATTTAGACAATGGTTTCTTAATTGTTAAGCAAGATGATGCATTAGCATCTCCTTTAAGCGTGTTGATGTTTCAGATTTTTGAAAGTGAGGCAGATATTCATTCATTTTTGGAATTGCATAAAGACCATATTCAATGTACGGTTGGGAAATTAACAGACAGCATGATTCCTTTCGGAAAATCACAAGACCCAGGATTGTCTGATTATGCCGATGGGGTAGATACCTTACAGTTCCTAAAAGAGCTAGAAGCTTAAGTTTATTAACTTAAAAATCCAGCTTTTTTGAACGCTTCAGCGAGTACCTCTGCTGCCGAAATTTCCATAGGATTGTGACGATCTAATAAGGGATTTATTTCTGTAACCTCAAAAGAAAACAAATTAGGTAATGCCAAAAAATGAGATAACAATTGAATGGCATCCTGCTTTGAAAGTCCACCATGTACTGGAGTTCCTGTGCCTGAAGAAATAGATGGATCCATGCTGTCAACATCAAACGAAACAAGGATATGATCGCAATGCGACAATGCGTTTTTAGCTTCTAAAATGATTGCTTCCAATCCTAAAGTGAGTCTGTCTTTTGGGGTAAAATGTCGAATAGAATAGCTTGCTAAAATCTCAATTTCTTCGGATTCTAAATCTCTAATGTCAATAAATACTAAGTCGCTGGATTGTATTTTAGGGCTCACTCGTTTCGAACCTAATTCACACATTTGCTTCCAAGCAGCCTGGGTATACTTATCTATTTTATTTAAGGGTTTTTCAGGCATTCCAATTCCTAAAGCAGCCGCCAATGGCATTCCATGCATATTCCCACTAGGAGAGGTATAAGGCGTATGAATGTCGGCATGAGCATCAATCCATATTACTCCTAATTTTTTTTCGGGATACAAATTCTTATAGGCACTAATGGCAGCAAGTCCGTTGCTATGGTCGCCACTAACAATCCATGGGAATTGGTTGGATTCAACTGCTTCTGTAATTGACTTTATCGACCTATTTAAGGTTTCGATAATGGAATCAATATGCAAAGCAAATGTTGTTTCTTGATTTTCGTTTAAATCACTTACCGTGATTCTTTCTTGTTGAATTTGGGTAGTTAGGCTGTTGGGTAGTTCTTTGAGTAGGGCTTGCGGACCAAGTTTTGCTCCTTTTTTTCCTGCTCCAAAATCTGATTCAATGCTTATTATTTTTACATTTTTCACAAAACCTCCTAGGGATGGTGTGCGACAAATATAGGCGAAAAGCTCCTTGAGGTCAAATGATGAAACCCACAATTCAACTTAATTTTGTTTACAAATTATTTATGTGAAATAACCTTTTCAATTCATTAAAATTGCACAAATTTATTGAGTTGAACACATTAAACATTAAAAACAGGTATACTGACCTGATTCATCAAACTTTCTTTTTCCCTCGCCACGGCTTCGACGTAAAGGACAATCAGTTGTTTTTTCATGGAGTTGATTTGAATGAATTGATAGAAAAGTTTGGAACGCCATTAAAGTTTAATTATTTGCCTAAAATCGACTCGCAGATAGAAAAAGCGAGAAATCTATTTAATCAGGCCTTTGAGAAATATGATTACCAAGGCAAATACAATTATTGTTATTGCACCAAAAGCTCGCACTTTAGCTTTGTACTCAATAGGGTTTTGGAGAATGGGGTTGATTTAGAAACCAGTTCTGCCTTTGATTTGTCAATTATCAAGAAACTAGCAGCAAATGGGAAATTTCAAAAAAATCAATTCATCATTTGCAATGGGTATAAAACTGAGCAATATGCGCAGAACATGGCTTCTTTAGTAGAAAGTGGTTTTGAAAATTTGGTCTGCGTTTTAGATAATGTAGATGAATTTGATTTGATAGATAAATATGCTAAAAAGCCCATGCATTTGGGTATTAGGATTGCCACAGAAGAAGAGCCTAACTTTCTGGTATATACCTCTAGGCTTGGCATGAGTCACAAAAAAATTGTTGATTTATACGAGGAAAAAATAAAGCACAACCCAAAATTTAGTCTAAACGTACTCCACTTTTTTGTAAATTCAGGCATCAGAGATACTACCTATTTTTGGAGTGAATTAACTCGTTTGGTGAATGTGTATTGTGATGTGAAGCAGGTGTGCCCTGAGCTTGAAAACCTTGATATTGGCGGCGGCATGCCAATCTATACCTCGCTAGGAGTAGAATATGATTATGCCTATATGATCGACCAAATTGTTTATTATATTAAGGCAATTTGTGACAATAGAGAGGTGCCAGTGCCTAATATTTTAACGGAATTTGGCTCATTCACTGTTGGAGAAAGTGGTGGAAGTTTGTATTCAATTATTGGTCAGAAAGAACAAAACGACAAAGAACTTTGGTACATGATCAATAGCTCTTTTATTACCACATTACCTGATACCTGGGGAATTGGCCAAAAGTTTATCATGTTAGCGGTTAACCAATGGGATCATGAATTTCAACGAATCAATTTAGGCGGTTTAACTTGTGATAGTCAGGATTTTTATAATTCAGATACCAATACCAACCAAGTATTTATGCCTAAATTAAAAGACGGAGAGGTGCTTCATATGGGATTTTTCCATACGGGTGCATACCAAGAAAGTTTAGGTGGATATGGCGGAATTCAACATTGTTTAATTCCTGCTCCAAAGCATATACTCATAGATTTAGATGATGAAGGAAATTTGAAATATGAGGTTTTTGCCACTGAACAAAATGTAGACTCAATGTTAAATATTTTGGGTTATTAATTTGTAAAAAGCAGAAAAGTTCTATATTTGCACAAAATTAAAATTATGGCAACCACCCGTTTGAAAAGAAAAGGCAGAAGAAATAAAGTAGCTTCCGTATTGCGTAAAGTTGGTATTAAAGTAAATACCCAGCTGGTTAAGATTAAATCGCCAAACGCTGAGCGCACCATGATTGTGGAAGATTAATTCTTTACCCAACGAAATTGAAAAGCCTTGTTGAAACAACAAGGCTTTTTTTTGCCAAAATTTGGAGGAAATGGCAAAAAAAAAGTGACTCCAAATGGAATCACCTTGTGCCGTGAAGGAGACTCGAACTCCTATACCCTTGCGAGCACCACCCCCTCAAGATGGCGTGTCTACCAATTTCACCACCACGGCTTTTCTGTGGATGCGAATATCCTTTAAAATCCTGAAATAGCCAAAGAAAATTCTACTTAAATACGCCCTTTATTGGACTTAATAAAGAGGAAACACCATCAACTAACGACTCAAATCCGCCTACCACCGATTCAAAATCGGTTACAAACACCACAATGATGAGTGTTACTAATATGACGAAGAAAATTCTGAGTACCTGATTCATTTATATTAATCACTTCAAAATTAGACATTTTTCTATTTTTTGCCTTTAATTCTATGAGAGGTTATCACCATTCAACTTTGAAAATCTATTTTAGTAAACTAAATACTACCTATAAAAATCATGGAAACACATTACCAATTAGAAACTGAGCTTTTGAAGGTTGGAATAATGGCTTTTGGTGCGGAATTATTTTCAGTAATCGATAAAAAAAGTGGTTTTGAATTTATGTGGGATGCCAATCCTTTGGTATGGCCTCGACATGCACCAGTTTTATTCCCTATTGTGGGCAAATTAGCTAATAATTCCATTGAAATAGCCGGTAAACGTTATGAAATGGGCCAACATGGCTTTGCCAGAGATCAGAAATTTGAGGTAATAGAATTATATAAAGATGTGGTTCGGTTCATGTTTGAACCAACGGAAGCTACGATTGAAAAATATCCCTTTTCCTATAAATTCTTTATTACCTATGAATTGGTTGATGAAACCCTAAAAATTACCTACACCACATTGAATACAGGTACAGAAAATATGTACTTTTCGGTTGGAGCTCATCCAGGATTTAAGCTTCCTGAGGCCGATTTAAGTAAGTATGCCATTGTGTTTGAAAAGAAGGAATCATTGGATAGGTATATTCTGGTTGACGGTTTAATAAGCGATATGACAGAGAATATAGGAAATGACATTCAGTTGCTACCTTTGAATAAAGAATTGTTTGAAAAGGATGCTATAGTATTGAAAAGTCTGAATAGTCAGTGGCTCAAATTGGTTCAGACCGAAAGCAATTATGCCATTAAATTGAATTTTGCTGGATTTCCATACATGGGTATTTGGACAAAACCCGGACAAGAAGCGTTTTTATGCCTAGAGCCGTGGCAAGGAATTGCAGACAATGTAGGCTTTGAAGGAGATATATCTCAAAAGGAAGGGATCCATAGTTTGGGTCCGGGCTCAGAGTTGAGTTTTACTTATTCTTTGGCTTTTACCTGCTAATGGTTTTGGAATATTTGGAAAAATAGCGCCCCAAAGGCATACATAAATATATCCAAAACATCTGCAGTATAAGTTGATATAAGCAAAGGGAAGAAACCCTCAAAAACAAGGGAAAGTATTGCCCATGTTCCCCAAATTTGAAGTTTACTAAAAGTAAATTGAATACCCACAATTTTATGTTGAACCCATAGGGCCGAACCTAATAGCAGTGGTAAGAACATAACATCATCAACATAAGAGGAAAACCAGTGCGGCACTTGCATGAAGTGCTGAGCCCATTTGTTAATGGCAAAAAGTAAAATCCCTGAGAGGAGGATTTTCTGATTCATTAGCCGGGCAATAAACCTAAGATTACAATAACAAGGGCAATGAAAAACACCAAAACCATTTGTCCGCTTTGAATTCCTTTTTCAATTAAACGCCAGAAGGCACTATTTTCAGCCTTTTTGAGCTTTACCATCTTCATCAAAGGTGTACCTTCTTGTTGCTCTTTCTCTAGCTCAGCCCTTTCTTCACGGTATTTCTTGTCTAAAATCTCGCCGCAATGCCCACAAAAGGCCTTTTCACCGTCTGTCCACTGCTTGCAATGTTCACACTTTTTAATTGATTTAGGATTGTCCGAAGATTTCATGTAATACTTTTTCTCTGAAGGCAAATATCTCCTTCACTTTTTGATCTACAAAGAGCCAATGAATAAAAGGTGCAAAAATCCACCCAATAGATTGGTAAGTGATAATGTCTGTCATTTCGGTTTTATCACCTAAATCTCTAAATAAATGCTGGTGATGCCAAGTTTTATATGGCCCTTTGAGTTGTTGATCAACAAATTTTTGATTAGGTACCCATTCAGTTATTTCTGTTCTCCACTTAAATGAAATGCCCATTAATTCAATTTTGTAATCAATCAACCTACCTGGATACATTTCGATAGGTAGTGGGGTTAATATACTAAAATGTAACTCGGGAGGAGTAAGGGCGTTTAAATTCTCTGCCTTACTGAAAAAATCAAAAACTTCATTGAGTGGTTTATTGATGATGGTAATGGTTTTAAGTTCTTTGTTTCTCACAGTATTAATAAGCCAAAAGGGTGGTAGATTGTTTTGGAACTGCCAAATTAACTGATTTTACAGGTGTTTAGTAATATTTTACACATGTAAAAACGAGTATTTTACAATTGTTTTAAGCACTATAAATCAAGCATTTAATATTAATCATTTAAAGCGAAGGATTAAGGCTGTATTTAACAAATGTATATTTAATACTTAACAAAT
>CAILJQ010000167.1 GCA_903834625.1 uncultured Bacteroidota bacterium | reverse complement strand
GACTTTGTACTTACTGCCTTTCAACAAACAGATAATGGTCAAGAGCATATTGTGCTTCAAAAAGGCAGTTGGAATGAGAATGAACCTGTTTTGGTAAGAGTACATTCATCTTGCATCACTGGAGATATCTTCCATTCTATGAGATGTGATTGTGGCGATCAATTGTACAAAGCCATGGAGACAATTGAAAAAGAGGGCAAAGGCATGATTTTATATATGAATCAAGAGGGTAGGGGCATTGGGCTGGTAAATAAGCTTAAAGCCTATAAACTTCAAGAACAAGGGTTAGATACCGTTGATGCCAACCTTCAATTGGGCTTTAAAATGGACGAACGCGATTATGGTGTTGGTGCTCAAATATTGAGAGCAATGGGCGTTCAAAAAATGAGATTGATGACCAATAATCCAACCAAAAGGGCCGGTTTAATAGGCTATGGACTTGAAATAGTAGAGAATGTTCCTTTGGCTGTAAAACCTAATCCTCACAATAAAAAATACTTAGATACCAAAAGAGACAAAATGGGCCATGAGCTCAAAAAGGAAGCACAATAATATGTTGCCCCAATACGAGAAATTCCTTCATATTGCTCAAAAGAATAAAAACGAAAATCAAAAGTTTTTAGAAAAATTACGTAAACAAAAACCAAGCGGATTAGATCAGATTATTCAAAATTTAAACGATGAGGTTTTTGAAAATATTGATTGCTTGGCTTGTGCAAATTGTTGCAAAACTACAGGTCCATTACTTTTAAATAAAGATATAGACCGGCTTGCCAAACAATTGAAATTAAGGCCAGCAACCTTCACTGAAAATTACCTCAAAATAGATGAAGATGGTGATTACATTTTTCAAAATAAACCCTGCCCTTTCTTAGGTTCAGACCATTACTGCAACGTGTATGATGCTAGGCCAAATGCTTGTAGAGAATACCCCCATACTCAACAACGCGACCAAATTCAAAAACTGAAAATTACTTTTCAGAACACCCTTATTTGCCCTGCTGTTGCCCAAATAGTGGAAAAATTGAAGAAACACTCCTTTTAAAACCAATTTTCATTTAATAGAATAAATTCATTGAGCTATTAAATGAGTTCTGTGACCTTGATTCTTTGGTCAAGATTATATCATTTTGCCTTTTTTGGGTCAGGTTTTGGTCAAAACGCAAATCCTACAAAATTCCATTAAACCATATATTACCTCGTTCATCCTATCATTGAAAAGAATTAAAAATAAAATAACAATTCCTTAATTTATGAAATCAATCCTACTACGCACCACGTTTACATTGCTTTTTGCAATGCTTGTTCAGGTTATGTTTGCCCAAAAATGGCCTGGTTACACTCTTATCACTCCTAAAACAACTTCCGCCTATTTATGGGATACTTCAGGTAATGTTTATCATACTTGGACATTAACTGGCTCAACTGGTTATTCTGGGTACTTATTGCCTGGAGGATATTTAATAAGAAGTGTTACCAGAACAGGAAATTCTTTTACAGGTGGTCCAATTACAGGAAAAGTTCAAAAGGTAAGTTACGATGGAACCATATTGTGGGATTATGTGTATTCAACAACTGATTATTGTATGCACCATGATATTCATCCTATGCCTAATGGAAATGTTTTGCTTATAGCATATGAACGTAAAACTGCAGCTCAAGCTTCTGCTGCTGGCTCAACAAATTCCATTGAAATGTGGCCAGATAAAATTGTGGAAGTAAAACCTACCGGATTAAATACTGGTGAGGTTGTTTGGGAATGGCACGCTTGGGACCATTTGGTTCAAAATGTAGATGCTAGTAAAGCAAATTATTATGCTAGCATAAGCGACCATCCTGAATTGTTAAATATCAATTATTCCAATTCAAAAGATTGGATGCATGTGAACGGTGTAAGTTATAATGCAGAATTAGATCAGGTAACTTTTAGTTCGCATAACTTAAATGAAATTTATGTCATTGACCATAGCACAACAACTGCCGAGGCTGCCTCACATGCAGGTGGAAAATATGGCAAGGGTGGTGATTTTCTCTATCGTTGGGGAAATCCTGCAGCCTACGGAGTTACTGGAACAAAGGTGTTAAATGTAGTTCATGATGCTCATTGGGTTCCTAATGGTTGCCCAAATGCAGGAGCCTTGGTTGGTTTTAATAATTATGGGGTGTCAACCACTAAGTCTTCGGTTGATTTGGTATTTGCACCCATAAATGATGATGGAAGTTATAACAAAACTGCTGGTGCTGCATTTTCACCAAGTTCTTATTCATTGCGTCATGCAGTAAATGGAGTAACTTCAAATGAAGGTGGATCGCAACAACTGCCGAATGGAAATATGATAGTGTGTGTTGGAAAAGCTGGTATTTTATATGAGGTTGATTCTAACGGAACAGTTCTTTTTACCAAAACCATTACTGGAGGTGCTGCCAAAGCCCAACGTTATAGCAAATGTTATATTGATAGTACTTTAGCTCCAACACCAGTTATAACCATTGAGAATGGAACCACCCTAACTACTACATCAGCAACTACCTACCAATGGTATAAAAATGGTTCACCTATTTCTGGAGCCACCTCACAAACCTATGTTCCAACTACTACTGCAAAATACCAGGTTAAAGTTACCAATGCCAGTGGATGTGAATCATTGGTATCTGCATCTTATAAATTTACTTCAAGCTCAAATGGTATCGAAAATAATGCGGCATTAGAATTTGATGCCTATCCAAATCCGACGGGAGATTATTTGAATTTACATGGCGATATGATTAATCAAGGAAATATTGAAATTGCGCTTACAGATATAAATGGAGCTTTGGTTTATTCCGGTTTGAACCAACAAAAAATTGATGTATCTGAGTTAAACAATGGCCTGTATTTTCTAACTGTAAAAACCGAAAAAGGCAGCGCAGTAAAAAAGATTGTAGTTTTTAAATAAATTGACCCTGTACTTATGAAAAAAATAATATTCCTAGCCGTGATATTCATGGCAATTTTGCCCCAATTGTTGGCCAAAAAAGTTAAGTTTTCAGTAAATATGAAAGGGCAAACTATAAGCCCTAATGGTATACATGTTGCTGGTGATTTTCAAACCTTAGCGGGTTACCCAAATGGAGATTGGAACTCAGCCACCACTCCCTTAACAAGAGAATTAGCCGACACAAATATCTATAGTGTTGTGGTTGATATTCCTGCCCACAGAAAGTATGAATACAAATTTGTGAATGGTGATTTGTTTTATGAAGTAGAATTTGTGCCTGATGAATCTCGCGTGGGGTATGATTTTAGCGACAATCG
>CAILJQ010000166.1 GCA_903834625.1 uncultured Bacteroidota bacterium | reverse complement strand
TGACAACCCTAAATTAGACCTTTCTAATTTTAGTAGTGGAGTTTATTTTGTAGAATTGAAAACTGATAAAGGAGTTTATAAGGATAAGATTGTAAAACAATAAACCAGCAGCTAACATTTAGCAGAGTAGACGAAAAAGGGTCGTGAAAAAGCCCCGTGTGGATGGCCTCACGGGGCTTTTTTGTTCTACTCTGTGTTGACTGAAATCGAGTAGGCTGATAAGGGCGCATCCTTTGGGTGTAAAGTAAGCTACTTTTTTAGGTTTGCTTATTTTTCAAGGTTGCATTTGACTAAAATTTACTTCTTATGGTTGATTATTTTACCTTATGCAAGCTGTACTTTGGCATTGTTTTATGCTTTGCCTTTCTTTTAGCTCATTTTCTATCCAATTTGCTCACCTAGGGCAATAGCTTTTCCCTACGACCTTGGGTCGTTCAAAAAAAAGATGCCGTTTCTATTTAAAAAATTACCTCCCCGTTTATTCCAACTTCACCTGAACTTCTTTGTCTATGGATATCTTTACCAAACGCCCTACCCCGCAACAAGGACACACAAACGGATCTTTCCCTAGCTTTTCTATGAGCCTTTGCACATAGCTTGTTTGCAACACAATTGGGTGTTGAGGCAAGTTCATTTTTGCCAATATCTCATTTACTTTTTTCTTGCGTCTGTTGTTACCCAAATAGCCATAGTGGCGTATTTTGCAATACCTAAAGGGCAGGAGATGTTGCTCAAATCTTCGGATAAACTCCTTGGCACAAAGGGTCATTACTTTCTTTTTGTTGCCATCTGAATAATCTTTGTATTCAAACGTGGTATTGCCTTGCTCATCTACTTCCTTGATGCGGTGGTTGCTGATGGCTACTTTGTGGGTATATCTTCCCAAGTATTCTATTACCTGCTGCGGTCCGCCAAAGGGTTGCTTGGCATAGAGTATCCATGTGACAGAAAACAATTGATTTAAGAGCGCTTTCCAATGTTGTTCTTGCTCGTAGGTTAAGCGCAACTTTCCATCTGCTTTTAGTTTCCTGAGTTGCTTTAAAAAGTAGGCTTTAAACACTGGCTCCAATGCCTGCACAGGAAATAAACTCCCATACTTGCTTTTCTTTGCTGGTATCCAATCATTGGCAGCATTGGTGCCTCCTCCACTTACAATGCAATGCACATGCGGATGAAAGCTCAGTTGCTGTCCCCACGTATGCAGCACACTGGTGATGCCCGGCTGCGCTCCTATGTATTGGCTGTCTTTGGAAAACTTTAATAGTGTGTACGAAGATGCCTCAAACAATACATCGAACAACTCTTTTCTATTGCCCATAATAATACTGTTTAAGTGATGGGGCAAGGTAAATACTACATGGTAATACTTGCATGGAAGTAACTCCTTTATCCTACTTTCTATCCATTCTTCTTTCTTGTTATTGCCACAATTGGGGCAATGTCTGTTGCGGCAACTGTGGTATACCTTTTCTTTGTAATTGCAGCTCCTTTCATTGCATCCGTAATAATGATAACCTTGCTCTACACGCCTGCATGTTTCTATCTTACTAAGTACTTTATACGACCCTCGTTGTGCATATTCTGGCCATTCTTTAAACCGCTGCAATACTTGCTGAACCGAGGGCTTGGGACTTTGCATTTGATTTATTTCTGACATAACGAACTCTGGTTTACAGAAATAAATTCTAATGGATTTTTCTTATGTAAAGTATCCAGCGGACTCACCAAGCCATAGCGCTTCTTGCTTTGAAGGTGCAAATAGATCATGGTGGTTTCTATGCGGCTATGACCCAATAGCTCTTTGATGGTATGGATATCCGAGCCATTGTCGAGCATGTGGGTCGCAAACGAATGACGCAAGGTGTGTGTATTATATCCTTTATGTGCCAACTGCGCCTTTATCATACATTGGTGCAAGGCATGCTGTATGCTCCGCACATGCATGGGCTCTCCTGGCTTTTGACCTTCAAACAAATAAACCTGTGGACGGTGCTTTTTAAAATAGCTGCGTAAGGTATTTAAGCAAGCATGAGACAAGACGGTGTAACGATCCTTCTTGCCCTTGCCTTGAACCACTTTTAAGCGCATGTGTTGGCTTTCTATACTAGTTATTTTTAGCAGGCTGCTCTCTTCTAAACGAATGCCGCTGCTGTAAATTAACTCTACAATGGCACGCTGCTTAATGGTTTCACAGGCATTGAGCAATTGCAATACTTCATCTTCGCGCATTACATTGGGCAGCCTAAACTCCTTTTTCGGATACAGTTTTGAGGGCAACTCGTAAGGTTTCTTTAAAATTTGCTTGTAGAAAAACGAAACACTTTGCGCCACACTTCTACATTTGGCATGGCTTGAGTTAAAGGTCTTCTTCAAATACAAAATGTAAGCCTCTATCTGTTCTTGGCTTATACAATCTGGTTTTTCATCTGGATAGTACTCCAGTAAAAATCGCACCTCACGCACATAACTGCGTATGGATTTGATGGAGTAATTCCCCACCGTCATGCTGCCTTCTAGCCTACTCAAATAACCTTGAGCAGCCTCACTTAAACTTTTTTTTGATTCATCATTTATTTGTTTTAGATTGAACCATGAAGATAGAAATTCCTGTAAGGTTTCAGTTCAACAGCACCTACAATAAATTGGCGGTTCAGTGGTTAAATGAAGCTTTGTGCTTCGTATCAAGTTCAGTGTTGGCAGACAGTTTTCGTCTCCGAAATCGCCAACTTCTTGTAGCTGCAAAACGTTAGCTGCAAGTTTAACCAACAAAAACAATCATACTATGAAAAAATTATTTATCCTATTTT
>CAILJQ010000165.1 GCA_903834625.1 uncultured Bacteroidota bacterium | reverse complement strand
GTATTGTATCTGAATTAACAGACGATGGACTTATTAGAATAAAAAGGAAAGACAATTCCATTTTTCAAATGCCTTACGACAAAGACACAATAAATAAGGCTGACAAAGGAGAGTATAGATTAAGAGCAACTAAAGAAGTTGTAATTGACCCAGACTTCTTAATGACTTGGGAAATTAGCACAAATGGAAATCACGATTTAGATAAGACAAAAATGTATGGATATATACCACCAAATGAATAGAACGGCAGCCACTAACAGCACCTACAAGAAATTGGCGATTCAGTGGTCCCGATGCTTCGGGATGAAGTTTTGCGCTACGTATCAAGTTCAGTGGTGGCCGACAGTTTTCGTCTCCGAAATCGCCAACTTCTTGTAGCTGCAAAACGTTATAGGGCACTTTAGGACGACAACAAACAGACAGACAAATGGGAACTTGGAGCAACAGAATAGACGGTAACGACACATTTCAAGACATATATCAGAACTTCTTTGACTTATACAATCAAGGACAAAATCCAATTGAAATATCTAAACAAATTCAGGACGAATGTGCCGAAATGTTTGAGGACTATGACGACAGAAACAACAGTTTGTTCGGACTTGCATTTGCACAATGGGAAACAAAATCCCTTGACCCGACAGTTTATAAACAAGTAAAGGAAATTATTGAAACAGGCAACGACCTCGAAGTATGGAAAGGACTTGGTGCAGACGAAAAGACTTTAAAACAGCGGAAGGCAACGCTCGACAAATTTCTAACTCAAATTTCGAAAGACCGTGAAAAACCTAAACGGAGAATTAAACCAAAGTTTGAATTTGAAATGATAAACCTTGTTGATGCAGTTGCGCCAGACAACTTGAAAAAGTTTGGCGTAAATGAGGAATATACAAACAAACAATATGTTCATACAAGCGGACTAATGATGTGGGGACAAGGCGGTGGTTCGATTTTGTATTTTACTGGACAAGGAAAAAGTATTTCGGCAACTTGGCTCGACAATAAAACATTAGAAGTAACTCACGACAAAGACATTGTATTTGAAAAGCAGGACGACAGAGCATATTTCAGTGGTGACGACATTAAAATAATCTATAAAGCAAAATGACGACAGAAAGAAAAACGCCCTATAACAGCACCTACAAGAAATTGGCGGTTCAGTGGTCCCGATGCTTCGGGATGAAGCTTTGTGCTTCGTATCAAGTTCAGTGCTGGCAGACAGTTTTATGCTCCGAAACCTACCCGAACGCCAAGCCCGAAACCTTTCGAACCTCAACCTCTATTGCGTGATCCAAACTTTTTGAATGCTGTAACTTTGGTTCACTATTAATTTAAAAAAGTAAATTCCTTGACCAAGGTCTTTCACAGGAATGTCTATGGTATGTTTGCCCTGTAGGTAATAGGATTCTTTGCTTTGGTAAACCACCTTGCCTAACAAATCTATAAGCTGGTATTGAATGGGCACCATTGAGTTAACTTCTATGCTCAGTTGCAGCTTATCTGTGCAAGGATTTGGGTACAAATTAAACTTGCTTAATCCACTCAAATCATCCAGTGCGCTCAATGACAATCCAGATAAAATGGATGTATTCAATTCAGTGGAATTAATGCCATCATTTTTATTTAAGATTACTTTGTGGTTGCTTCCTGCCAATACCAAAATTTTAGGCATACCACTGCTGCCATAATCACTTTGAGTTACTTTTGGGTCAGACAAAATTGTTACCCCAGTTATGCCATAGGTTGATGCCCAACTGTTAAGTGAGGTACATGGGGTATTACCCACATCATCTGTTAAATAAAACAACACCTTTCCAGGATGTGAGGTGGCATAAGTATTCACCACATCAATAGCAGTTTTGGTAGGTGATACACACGATATACATGGGTGCACCATAGATAACACAATTACCTTACCGGCATCTAATTCGGCAAACAAGTGTCGGTCTATTCCAGCACAATCTTTCACTTGAAAATCTGTGGCATTACTTTGCGCCTTCACAACTGAAGATGACAGCAAAAAAGCAAGACCCAAACAAAGGTAAAAGAACTGTTTCATGTGGTTTTTATTAATGATACAATACTGATATTGTAGCCTAACAAAACTTGTGAAACAAGCTGGCTTAAACAATGATAATAGTCAGACTATCAATATTTCTTCCCATCAAAAGATGTCAATTTTGAGGCGATAAAAATAGTAGTTAGTGTAAAACAAATGGCAATTATCCCTACAGTATCATAACCTACCAAAGTTCCATCACTTTGCTTCACTACTATAAAACCTGCAGCATAAGATGCCAATCCTGCAGTTATTTGTTGCAAGGCAGAGCTTATGCTCATAAAACTACCACGCAAAGAAGGATCAACCGCACCCGTTACCATGGCTTGTGCCGGACCAAATCTTCCGCCAGAGAATACAAAAAAGGCTGCAGTTACAGTCAATACCCATACCATTTCAATGCGTGGCATATGCGTTATTCCATACACGGGGAATACAGATAAGACCACAAAAATGATGAAGATTTTTAACTTCCCTTTTTGATCGGCTAGCTTACCTACATACGGTGAAGTGAAAATAGTGAGTAAGCCTCCTATAAAGTAAATATAGGGCAATTCATATTCCTTAAATCCAACGTTGGCAACCATGTAAGGACTTAAAAACGGAATGATGCTAAAATGGCCAATCATTAAAATGACCATTAGCAATAAAGCCATTATTTGGTTATTATTCGCCACTATAGCCTTAAGTATTTCAAGAGGCTTCTTGTGTCGTTCTGGTTGGATATGCGCGTTTAAGGTGGGAATATATTTATGTATCAAAAAGCCAATAGGAATACCACAAATGCCCAAAAACAAAAAGGGTGCATGCCAACCCAACTCACTGTTGGTTGCAATGAACAAGCCAAAGGGCACGCCAAAAATAGAGGCCACAGAAAAGGCGGTCATAATGGTTCCCATGGCCTGACCTCTTCTTTCTAATGGTATCACATCACTTACAATAGCCAATACCGTGGCACCTAGTACACCTCCAAAAATTCCTGTAAAAACACGTGCGGCAATCAATAACCTATAATCCCAGGCAATACCGCATAAAAGAGTACCCACAATAAAACCAACATATAAAATACTTAAGGTTTTTTTGCGGTCAATCCTGTCTATCACAAAGGCAGCAATAAAACCAGAGATGCCCGCACTAAAAGTGTAGCTAGACACAATCAATCCAAATTCCTTCGGCCCAATATCAAAAACACGCATCAATTGTGGTCCCAAGGGCATCATGATCATAAAGTCCATGATATTGGTAAAATTGATGGCTGTTAAAATGTATAAGATTATTTTTTCTTGTTTATTCATTCAAAATTTCGGGTAAAAAAAAGGTCCGCTACTTGTTTTGTGCGGACCTTTTCAGATTCAAATATTTTTTAGTTACACAACCAACTATAAATGGTAACTGTTGTGGCCGCTTTTTCGTCTGTTTCTGTTGTTTTAGTGACTTTACCATCAGTATCAAACTCGTAGGTATAATTAAACGATGTATTGTCGTCAGAAATCATGCTTTTAACCATATGGGTATTGTCGTACATAAACTGCGAGGCTTTGGTAAAGCTTTGCAATTTATTTGCTTTATCCAAAAAGTAAGTATAATTGGTAATGGTTTCGTTTGTACCATCGTTAGCAGTCATTTTAGATATATTACCATTCACATATTCCATGGTAATTACTTGTTGAATTTCTGTACCGAAAACGGTTCCTGAAGCTACATATTCAACAGGTAAGCCAGCACTATTGTATTTCACACGATTGGTTACTTCCACCAATGGAGGCATTTTATAAACCATGCTATCTGCCAATCCAGCTGCATTGAGGTATGCCATTTGAACCGAACCAGAACCATCATTCATAGAAACCACATTGCCTGTATAGGTATAAATTGTTTCTGTTGAATCTGTTCCATCATTTTCGGTATACTTGGTTACTCTACCTTGTGCATCATAATAATAGGTAGAAAGGGTTCCATCATCTGTTAACTCAGTTTTTACTCTGCAGGTAGGGGTTCCTGTATTGTTGTTGTTATTGTTGTTTGTGGTTGTTTCATCTTTTTTACAAGAGGTGAAACTCAATACCAAAGTGCTTAGAAATAGGATGGTAATTTTTTTCATATAAGTTTGTTTTTTTTCGGTCGCAAATGTAATACGCAACTGCGGTGTATAACGATTTTATTTTGTAAAAGTTACGTTAAGGTTCATTTAAACATCAAGTTTGCCTTCTCTAAAGCGCCATCAAGTCCGGCTATATTGTTCCCACCAGCAGTTGCATAAAATGGCTGACCACCACCACCGCCTTGAATTTCTTTGGCCAAGTCTTTTACCATATTGCCTGCGTGCAAACTTTTCTCTGCTATCAAGTTATCAGAAATAATCACACTCAACATGGGTTTACCG
>CAILJQ010000164.1 GCA_903834625.1 uncultured Bacteroidota bacterium | reverse complement strand
GATTTGATTACCATCATCAACAATCAAGAAAACATCTTTACCTATTTTGGTGGTTCTTTTGAACAAACAGTGATTGGAAACGAACAAGAAATTCCTGTATTGGTAATTAATGCAATCCATTTGAAAACAGCCTATAGCTTTAGTATTTACTTTGGCTAAACTTAGTTAAACGACTATGGAAAACTGTTTTTGTAAAAATTTATGAATTGATTTTGCCATTGGTGGTATCAACACCTAAAGACAAATATTGGACAAAAATCAGCAAGAAATCACACAATAAGTCATCATTTTAAAATATAGATTTTACTATTTAACAAAACGAATAGTTTGTAAAATCTTGTCATTTCCAATCTTTACAAAATAGATTCCGTTGCTTAGTGTATCTATTTGAATAGTATGGTTGCGACTCGCAGTAAAATCAAGGCTTCCGTTGCTTACTTCTTTACCTGTTCCATCAAAAATGCTGAATTGGTTTTCTCCTTCATGGGTTGTAGTAAGCGCTAAATTAATGGCTGTGGTAGCAGGGTTTGGATATAAGGTGAAATTATTTTCTGCTGTCTTTAAATTGCTTAAACCATTTGTTCCACCAGCATTTTTAAAAACAACCTGAAGTCTGTTTTCACCAGTGGTATTTAAATCAGCGGCATCCACCAGCAAGTCATAGCTATTGCCTTCATCCAACTTGGTAAGTGTATTGGTATTTTTATCGAATAAATAGGCATCCAAATTATTTGTAAGGGTATTGGAACTGCTCACTATTTTAATAGTTTTACTTCCACTATTGATTTTCAAACCCAATGGAATTACTTTATCAGTAGAAACAGGACGCATATCGGTACTCAATTTCATATTGTCAAAATAATAGGCCTTTTATTAGTCCTCTGACAAAACGTTTTTAATTGTATAAAATCAGGAATTTTCTTTTATAAGATTTCTTAAACAAGAGGTTTTGAAAGGCTATATTTTAATGATATATGGAGGTGTTTTTTTAAAAATCAGCCTCAAGAATGTACATAAAAAGCATTATATGCTACAAAAAAAGCAAAAGAACAAGATGGGTAATTCATTTGAAACTTATTGCCTTAAATTGCCTTTAACCTTAACAATTAATTCTTTTAATCTGCACTTAATGACTTGCTTGTAGATAAAATTTCAAACATTTTGCCATTACCCAATTCTATCCAAAAAATTAAATAAGTTCAGTTCGTACCCATGTTTAGTTCTAATACTGTTGATTTGCACATCTTAAAGCAAAGGGCCTTCAATTTAAGATGGGCAACCCAAGCAGAAGGAGTTATTCCATTAACTGCTGCAGATCCCGATTTTCCTTGTGCCCCAGAAATTACAGATGCCATTTCAAAGTACATAAAAGACCGTTACTTAAGTTATGGTCCGACCCAAGGATTACCTGCTTTACGAGAAAGCATTGCCCAATATTATTCGAATAAAAGAGCTTTCACCATAAACCCAGATTATGTTTTGCCTTGTGATAGTGCTGCATTTGGAATCTATTTGGTATGTAAAGCCTTTTTGAAGCAGGGAGATGAGGCTATCATTTTTGATCCAGTAGACTTCCTATTCAGGTATTCCATAGAAGCAGTGGGCGCTACAGCCATTCCATTTCCCATTCACCCAGTTCAGCAAACCCTCGACATGGATTTGTTAGAACAAATGGTGAGTCCAAAATGCAAAATGATTTGCCTTTGTAACCCACTCAACCCAAGTGGCAAATCTTTTACAAAAAGCGAGTTAACACGCATTGGTGATTTTGCAGAGAAAAACAACTTAATCATCCTTTCAGATGAAATATGGAGTGATATCATTTTCACACCAAACGCCTACACAAGCATGGCTTCTTTGAGTGATTCTATTGCCGATAGAACTATTACTGTGCATGGATTTAGTAAGTCGTATGGACTTGCTGGACTCAGAATAGGCATGTTATTATGTTCTAATCCAAAACATTTCGATTTACTCTTTCAAAATTCATTGCACCAATCTACTGTTCATGGCGTAAATATGTTATCTCAAGTAGCGGCAATAAGTGCTTTAAATGATTGTGGTTATTGGCTTGATGCCTTTGTAAAGCATTTACAAAAAATGAGAGACTTAACAGTTTCAAGTCTTAATGAGATGCCAGGGATAAGCTGCCATTTGCCTGAATCTTGTTATGTGGCATTTCCAAATATTACCCAAACTCATAAAACAAGTGAAGAGCTTCATCGCTATATCCTTGATGAGGCTAAGGTTGCTATAGTTCCTGGGCTAAAACAATGGTTTGGGGAAGGAGCAGAAGGATACGTACGAATTTGTTTTTCTACTTCGGAGGATATTCTAAATGAAGCGATGAGTAGAATGAAAACCGCAATGAATAAGTTATGAGGGTTGTAATAATTGGTGGTGGGTTAGCCGGATTAGCTGCGGGAATTCTTTTACAAAGGAATGAGGTAGATGTGTTGGTTTGCGAAAAGAATAATAACATTTCTCCAAAAGGAAATGCCTTTCTTATGCATGCTGATGGATTAACAATTTTGGAAGACCTTTTAGGGGATTGTGATGGCCTTGATTTACCAGGAAGTTTGGTTGATATTTTTGATTTAAAGAGACCCTGTGGGAAAGATTTGATGTACATTAAACTGCAACCTTGGCAGTGTATTAAGCGACCAGATTTAATTCAGTTCTTGTTAAATATTCTACCATCTGATAAGGTGGTATACGGTAGAGAATTTTCTCATTTTTTATATGAAAATGAAAAAGCAATTGCTGCAGTTTTTTCTAATGGTGAGATAGAATACGGAGATGTTTTTATTGCCGCCGATGGCAGTAATTCGGTTGTGAGAAAAGCATTGTTTGGTCCAACGGAGTACACTGCAGTTGAGGTAAAGGAAATTTTGGGAGTAACCAAATTCACAAAATTGGTGATTAACAAAAAAGGAACATTTACCAAATATGTTGATGAAAATAGTAGTCTATCATTTGGGTATATTCCTACCTCTACGGAAGAGCTTGTTTGGTATATGCAATTCAATTCTACCATTCATCAAATAGATACTTCTTCGAGTCCAAATCAACTGTTTAATTTTTCTAAGGAACTTCTCAAAGATTTTCCGAATGATGTGCAAGAGATTATCAATAGAAACGACTTTACTACAAGTTATGTTTGGAATACTCGTGATTTTGATATGCTCAAGAGTTTTCATAAAGAAAATATTGTTTTGATAGGTGACGCAGGGCACTTGGCGCTTCCATTTACGAGTGCAGGCACTACCAATGCGTTTGTTGATGCAAAATTGATTGTCGAGTTACTTATATCAGAAAAAACTTTGGCAGATGCATTTAATAAGTTTTACAAATTAAGGTCACCAGTAGTTGAAGAGCACCTCAAATTGGGAAGGAAATTAAAGGCTGAATTTCTGAATTTTCATTTACAAAAAAATGGCAAAATTGAGGTGCCACTTATTGCCAATAAAGAGGAGTATTCCAACCTAAAACCAAAAACAAAAAAAATTCATATCCTGTATTTTACTGATCCGGTTTGTTCAACGTGTTGGATTATTCAACCTCAGCTAAGGAAACTCAAGTTGGAATATGGCGAGCATATTGAAATAGAATATTGTATGGCAGGCTTGCTTCCTTCTTGGGAGGGCTATGATAGAGGTGGTATCAAACACCCGGAAGATGCTAAAAGATATTGGGAAAACGCCGCAATCAAATACAATACTCCTATAAATGGTGATATTTGGTTGAATGATCCGCTTAAGTCTTCTTTTCCTCCTTCTTTAGCTTTTAAAGCTGCGCAAATTCAAGACATAGATAAGGCAATTATTTTCTTGAGACGACTGAATGAAATGCTCTTTTTTGAAAATAAAAATATTGTAAAAGTTGAACACTTGAAGGAAGCTGCTTTTGATGTGGGGTTAGATGTGGTAAAACTTTTGAGAGACATTGAAAATAGAGCAGAAAAAATGTTCGATGAGGATTTGTCTTTGGTTAAATCTTTTGGCATCGAAGTTCTACCCACATTTATTTTAACAGATAGATTCGATAATCACATTACCTTAAGTGGGTTTCAAGAGTATCAAAACTTTGAAGCAGCCATTAAAACCATGATTCCTGAAATTGTAAAAAATGAAATTGATACACAGCCGCAATCTTTGTTTGAATCATTTAAGACCCTTACAACACGCGAATTTGCTTTCTTAACCAATTTGCCCGAGTTTGAAGCCATAAGCATACTTCAAGAGCTATGTTATGATGGGTATATTGCTAAAAGTAATAGCAGAACAGGTGAATTGTGGAGGTTGAAAGAGGTAGTAACAGTTGAACAATAAATGAATACTTAACTAATATTAGGGAAGACCTAATGGTTATCCCTAACACTAGTTTTGTTTAAGCGCTAATGAAAGTTTCACCCTTCAAGAGTTATTCTTGAATATTCAACCTACTAGATTGAATGAGGGTTTGGCTATTACGCAGGATATAAGTATACAAACCTGGTTTTACACCCAATAAACTTACACGTGTTTCTTGTTGTGTTAATCTTTTTGTTAAAACTACTCTTCCTAGTTGATCCAAAATGGCTACAGAAACATCTTCAGATACTATCTGTTCTGGTAATTCAATGTTAACATAGTCTGATGCTGGGTTCGGACAAACCGCTGATCTGTATTTATTGATAAATTTTGGTATGCCTGTGGTCAACCTCTGCGAAGCCAATTGCACTTCATCTAAATATAAAATCGAACCAGCATTCGCTAAATTATTTTTGTCTACATCATTTCTTAATGAAAAAAAGGAAACAATTAGCGTATCGGGTGCTCCCAATACTTCTATTGGGAAAGAAACATATTTGTAATTACTGTTCCATACTTCTAACTCTAAGGATTTTCCTCCAATAATATTTCCTGCTTTTTTGTAGGTTAAATACATAATGGCTTTTGAATTTCCTGGCGTAGTATACTTGTACCAAAACAACAGTGTGTCAATTGAACTAGAAAAAGGAAATCCACCATCGTTTCCGGTTTGGGTATAATAACCATTGCTAATAATAGATTCTTGCACTTTTGTGAAACTACCATCCACACTTAAATAACTTTCTAATTTTACGCCATAAGTACCTTTGTATTTATCTGTAGATTTAATAGATTTTGTTCTATCTTGACTTTCTACATTCCATTTCTTGGGTGTTTCAATATTTATGTTTGTCCAGTTCTCGAAATTACCATTTAATAAAGCAGGCTGATTTACAACTCCTGTAAGTGATACATTGTCTAATTGCAACATACTACCTTCTATAGCAACTTCATTGAAAACATTACTTGATACGGCTCCAAAAATCATGGAATCGGGGGTTTGGGTTAAGGCAGGACTAAAGGTATAATTGAAATCTGTGTAGGTGCTTTGTTTTCCAGAGACAAAGTAAAAGTATGAACCAATATTCACACCGTTTTTGGAGAAAATAACAAGTATAAAGGCAGAATCACCCACCATTATATCATGTTTGTAATAGCCCTTTATCCCTGTAGGTTTCTCGTTGATAGGAAATCCTCCATGCCAAGTATTTGGTTCACCATTGCCACCATCCACTAAATTGGCAAAATACCCTGGTTGTTCGTCTGCGTTTACAGAAGACTTCTTGGTAGTTAATCGAATGGCATAGGTACCATTTTGTGCATCATTCACACGAATACAAGTTTCAAGATATGCATATTCAGGTCGTTCAAGGTGAGAATTTACATAACCTGTAGGGGTTAAAAGAGATTGGGTATTCCATTCTTCAAAATTTCCATTTGGAATAGCTTGTTGTGCCCATAGGGCACTTAAGGTATATAACATAAAACCCAAGAAGGATAAACTTCTAGATACATAAACGTTTTTCATGATTGATAAAAATTGTTGTTCAAATCTCCACAATAATGCCTCAGATTTGAATGATTAGAATCACATGGGAACCTGTAAAACCAATTATGTTGTTTGGGCTATTTTTCCTTATATTATCAAATAATCATTTCAGGTAATTATACTCATGATTAATATGCGTTTTTTCTTAAAATTTAGGTAAGCTTAAATATGGCGCTACCCTATACTTGCCTATTTTTTTTCAAAGAATAGCATAAGCTATTTAATGGGTAGCGTGTGCTGTAAAAGTATTTTATCAGCGTTTTCTCCTACCAAAACTTGATATTTACCTGGGTAAAGTGTCCATTGATGCGCTTTTAAATCCCACTTGTTTAATTCGGTTAAGGGGATAGAGAAACTAAGCACTACCGATTTTCCTGCTTTGATTTCCTTTTTCTGAAATGCCTTCAATTCTTTTATGGGCATCCTATTTAGGTTGGGGTAGGAGATGTAAATTTGTGTCACCTCTTGCGCATCCATTGGGCCTTCATTCTTAACCTCTAGGCTAAATTGTATACTGTCGTGATAAATGCGCGGGTTTTGAATCCATTGGTATTGAAAATGCGAATAACTTAGTCCAAACCCAAAGGGATAACTTGGTGTTTTGTGGGAATACCTGTAAGTTCTTCCTTCCATGGCATAACTATCAAATGCAGGTAAATCATCTACATGTTTATATACAGTCACAGGTAGCCTACCGCTTGGAGAATACGCTCCAAATAAAATATCTGCAAAGGCGGCTCCTCCTTGTTCTCCGGGGTACCAAGCCATGATGAGCGCATCAGATAGCGCACTTAATTCTGTTAAATCTATGGCCGAACCAGCGGTAATAACTGTTATGATTTGTTTGTTGGGATAAGTCAATCTCAACTTCCTTAAAAAAGCCAGTTGTGAAGCAGGTAAAGAAAGACTTGTTAATTTATCGCCTCCTGTGGTAGATAAAAACGCATCCCCATCTTCTCCTTCCTGCGCAGGCGTAAATCCTACAAACACAATACTTATATCTGTATTTCCTGCAGCCCATATGCCACCAAAATGTGTCGTATCATACATATCAAATCCTTGATCGTAATCAATGATGGTTTGCGGATTTATTTTTTGGGTTATCCCTTCCAAATAAGTTACATATTCACCACTTACTCCACGGTAATTTGCCATTAAGGCATTGGCACTGCTGGCGTTCTCACCTAATACCATAAGCGATTGATTCCTTGATAAGGATAAGGGCAGCACTCCATTGTTTTTTAGGAGTACCATAGATTCTCTTGCCATTTGTTTGGCAACTTCTTTGTGGTAAGAATTGCCAATACTATCTGCTTGAAAGGTTTTATAAGGGTTGTTTTCTTCCTTGTTATAAAAGCCTAGTTTTAGTTGTGTAATCAATAAAGGTCGTAATGCCTTGTTGATGTCTGCTTCTGTTACAAGCCCTCTTTCAAAAGCTGTTTTTAATTCAGATTGTAAATGTTTGCTACAATCTAAGTTTACTCCTGCCTTTAATGCTTTTGCGGCAATAAGGGCACCATCTGTTTCTATTTTATGACCCGATCTAATGTCTTCTAGCGCCCAACAATCTGTAACTATATGCCCGCTAAAACCATATTCACTTCTTAACAATGAGTCAAGCAAAAAATTATTGGTACAACAAGGCTCGCCATTTAAACGGTTGTATGCACACATGACAGCTTCTACTTTGGTTTGAACCAATTTATTGAAGGCATATACATAGGTTTCGCGCAAATCCTTTTCATCAACTTTTGCATTAAAAGAATGCCTTAATGCTTCAGGACCGCTATGTACCGCAAAGTGTTTGGCACATGCAGCAGTTTTCAAAAATTGAGGGTCTCTTCCTTGTAACCCCCACACAAAGGCTGAACCCATTTGTCCAGTTAAATAAGGGTCTTCACCATAGGTTTCTTGTCCACGGCCCCATCTTGGGTCTCGAAAAATATTGATATTGGGCGACCAATAAGTCAACCCTACATATTGTTTACCTGGGTTCTCTTTATATGAAAGATTGTATTTAGCCCTGCCTTCTGTAGAGATACAAGTGGCAACTTCTTCTAACAATAGGGGGTTAAAGGAAGATGCCATGCCAATAGCTTGAGGAAAAACTGTTGCTCTTCCTGCCCTAGCAACTCCATGTAAGGCCTCATTCCACCAATTATAGGCAGGGACACCAAGCCTAGGTACGCCATTATTTTGATAGCCTAAAAGATGTATTTTTTCTTCAATAGTTAGATGAGCCAATAGGCTATCGGCTCTTGTTTCAATACTCACTGAAGTATTCTGAAAGGAGGGTAGGTTTACCTTTTGCGATTGCGCTGAATGCACGCAAATAAAAATTACTCCTAAGGTTAAGAAACTTTTGAAGGATGAAAACACCATGTTAAAATTTAG
>CAILJQ010000163.1 GCA_903834625.1 uncultured Bacteroidota bacterium | reverse complement strand
CTAGTCTTCACAATGGTAATCAGGATCGGGTTCAGATACTTTTTTCTCTGTCTTTTCTCCATTCAATTTGGCCTGAATCATCAATTGAATAATTCTTTGTCTTTCTTTTTCAATTTCATTGCGCTTTGCCATGTCTGCTGTTCTATTGAAATAACAAACACCATCTACATAGGTTAATTCTGCTTTTGCTTCAATGCTTAATGGGTGTGCCGACCATAATACCAAATCTGCATCTTTACCCACAGCAATACTTCCTGTCTGTTTGTCTAAATGCAACATTTTAGCTGGGTTGAGGGTTACCATTTTCCATGCATCTTGCTCGCTTACATTGCCATATTTAATCATTTTTGCAGCCTCTTGGTTCAGCCTTCTGCCCATTTCTGCATCATCACTATTTATGGCAGTAGTAATACCCATTTTGTTTAAGATAACTGCATTTTGAGGAATCGCATCAATTACCTCGTATTTATAGGCCCACCAATCAGCAAAAGTACTAGCACTTGCTCCATGAGCTTTCATTTTATCGGCCACTTTATAGCCTTCTAAAATATGGGTGAAGGTGTTAACTTTAAATCCTAAGCTATCGCCAACATGCATCAACATGTTTATTTCACTTTGCACATAACTGTGACAACTGATGAATCTTTTTTGATTCAAAATTTCTACCAGCGCTTCCAATTCTAAATCTTTTCTTGTAGCAGCAGGATTGGCCTTCATTTGTTTTTCGTAGGCTTTGGCACGAATAAATGCATCGTAATACACTTGTTCAACACCCATTCTAGAGCGCGGGTATCTGTTGGTATAGAACGGACTACTGCTTTGTTTCACGTTCTCTCCTAGGGCAAATTTGATAAAGCCATCTGCCCCTGCAATCTTCATTTTTTCTGGTTCCAATCCCCATCTTAACTTAATGATACTGCTTTGTCCGCCTATAGGGTTACATGATCCATGCAATTGTTGGCAGGCTATAACGCCTCCACTTAATTGCCTATATATATTAATATCTTCCGAGTTAATTACGTCTCCAATTCTTACCTCAGCGGTACTGTATTGAGTACATTCATTTACACCTCTATAAATTCCAATGTGCGAGTGTTCATCAATAATACCATTGGTTAAATGTTTTCCAGTGGCATCAATGGTTTTGGCATTAGCTACTTGTAAGTTCTTTCCTATAGTGAGTATCTTTCCATTGCTAATGGCTACATCGGTCTGAACCAAAATGCCTTCCTTTTCATTGGTCCATACAGTTGCATTCTTAAATACCACGGTTTCGGCAAGAGGTAATTGCTCATTTCCATATTCAGTGAATGGATACAATACTTTACCTACCTCTATGTTTTTGGTCTTTTCTTCCTTTTTAGAAGCGGTATATGCTGAGTCGAATAGAGCTACAAAGGCTTTTCTTGTTCCATCTGGGTTAAATAGCATTCCATTTAAGTTCTTCAATGAATTATTTTCTGCTTGTGCTAACCATACATCCATTCTAAATACCTGACCGCTTTTTTTGGCTGTATCAAAAGAGAGGGTGAGTATTCCTGCATTTTCTATGACACTCATTTTGAAGGTATCTTTTCCAACTATCTTATTGTCTTTTTTTACTTTTGGATCAGACAATTGAATAGCCGTAAACGGAAAATTGGGAATACTGATTGAATAATATCCATTAATTTTTTTAGAGGCAGAAGTCGTTTGTTTGAGAATATTTCTATGCCCAGCTACCACATGCTCCTCTATCTCAGTCCCATTCTCAAAAATAGATCCTGATGACACAAAGAAGTTGGCTTGCATACCTTTTTTAAGTGAGCCTGCTGCTTGGCTAATGCCCATCCATTGAGCGGGTCTTAAGGTTAATGCTGTTAATGCTTCTTGCTCGCTTAATCCATATTGAACAGCTTTTCTAAGATTTTTTAGAAACTCATTACCATCATTTAATCCATAACTGGTAATAACAAATGGCACCTTATTCTTCTGCATAATACCCGCATTGGCTGGAGCCATTTCCCAATGTTTTAAATCGGCGAGACTCACATTCATTGCATCAAATGGGTCTTCTACTTCATATGGTTTTGGAAAGTTAAGAGGGATAATTAACCTGTTTCCTGCCTCAAGAATGGCACCCACACGCTGGTACTCGTCGCCTTTACCCTTAATTATATAAGGTATGCCAAACTCCTTACCTATTTTAGCTGCACGCAAAATGGCTAACTTATTTTCAGCTTCAAATATGGCCGGAAGATTTTTGTATTGGTTCAATTGAGCCAATCCTATATTGTACTCTTTGTTCTGACCTGCGTACCAATTTGCATCGTAATAGGTCTGTCTAATTAGGGCCACCGAACCCATCGCAGAACCAGGATAATCTTGGTTGCTACTTCCCTTGTTAAAACTAAGTGCAGTTGCAGCTTTGTCCTTAAAAATTGATTGATGCTCTGAACCTAAACCCGTATAAGCCAAAACGCAAGTGCCTCTAAATATGCCATCTAAACTGCTGCTCAAGGTCATGCCTATTCCTCCGCACATCAATTGTTTGGCTTGTTTTTCTGTTACTTCAAAATTTTCAACAGCCATGAAATTCGTTTTTACCGCGTCATTCCATGCATATGGGCCCTTTTGGCTATTGCGATATGAATTAGATCTTCCTGATGCTTGTTTGGCTGGGTTGATACCGTAATTGCTGTAAAGGTCAATAAATGAAGGATAAATAAATTTCCCATTCGCGTCAATCAGAGCTATGCCAGAAGGAATTGGTATACCAATTCCCACATTTTCAATTTGATTGTCCTTCACAATTAGCGTGGCATCTTTAAGCAAAGTAGTTGGATCCACCTGAATATTTGCGTGTACAATGGCAAAATAATTAGGTCTTTTGTCCTGGGGACCGTTATTTGGAAAGGTCTCCTGAGCAATAGCTGCCACTGTTGATAGGAATAAAATCCAACTAAAAAAGAGTATACGCTTCGTTCTATTCATAGATAACTAAAATTCAAATGTTGTAATTTGGTACAATGGGCAATTTAAGTCATAATTTCAAATTTTCTGCGTTTTGATTTAACCCTGCTATTCGTATGTTTGAAAAGAAATAATGGAAGTGATAGAGGAAATAAAATTCAAGTTCAACCAAGGCAATGCTATTGTTAGAATCATCCTAATAAACGTACTGGTATTTTTGGTTTTTGGTGTTTCTGCGGTGATACTTCACCTTTTTAATTTGGCCCCGCTTTACTCTTGGTTTTTGAACTTCCTTATGTTACCCGCATCAATTTCAAAATTCATCATGCAACCATGGAGCTTGCTAACCTATATGTTCTTGCATGAAGGGTTTATCCATATCCTATTTAATATGTTGTGGTTGTATTGGTTCGGAAATCTCTTTCAGCAATATTTAGGGAATAACAAAACTTATCAAGCCTACTTTTTAGGGGCAATTTTTGGAGGTTTGGTATACATAATATCCTATAATGTATTTCCAGTTTTTGCCAATACCATCAATTCTACCTATGCCTTAGGAGCATCTGCTGGTGTGCTTTCTCTGGTATTTGCCACCGCAACCCTTCTTCCAAATTATGAAGTCTTCCTTTTTTTACTTGGGTCAATCCGACTCAAGTATATTGTGCTTATCGTACTATTTTTAGATATACTTAGTATCCCTCAAGGTAATGCTGGCGGACATATTGCCCACTTAGGTGGTGCAGCCTTTGGGTATTTGTTTATTAAGTTCATTTACAGCAATAGCAATATTCCTAACCAACTTGATAAACTTACAGAGAAAATAACAGGCGCATTTCAGAAAAAGTCTCCTTTAAAAATTCACCATAAGGGTAATAGCATTCGCGTGGATAAGGGAGATAAACCCTCCCAATCAGAAATAGATTCGGTATTAGACAAAATCTCCAAAAGTGGTTATGATAGCTTAAGCAAAAAAGAAAAGGAAATTTTATTCAAAGCAGGAAAGAATTAAGCCAGTGAAAACCATCCGTTTCATATTATTCATTGCGGCCATCCTATGCGCATTGGCTCAATTAGGTTCGGTAATAGCACCGCAATTTAGTCCGCGCGATTTCTGGCCAATGGCATTCTTGGGATTGGCATTTCCCTTCTTATTTGTAGTTAACTTTTTGTTTGGATTGTATTACGGATTTTCCAAATCAAAACGTGTGTTTGTTCCAATCATTGCTGTGGTTTCAACCTTTGTACATATTCCAGCTTTTTTACAATTACATGCCATCGATTTACCCAAAAATCCAAAAGGAAAAGTCCTCAATGTGATGAGTTTTAATACACATTATATGGGCGCCTACGATTACAATGGAGGCGATTCTAACTTCTTTTTTAATATGTTAGACACCCTCGATCCCGACATTATTTGTTTGCAAGAGTTTGCCAACCTAGGTGGGAATTATGAAAAGCCCATGTTCAAAAAGTTCTTTAATCAATACGAAAAGTTCTACCGCGTAAATGCCGACGCTTTAAGCAATTCTTTTCCTACAGGATATGGTGTATGTATTTTTTCAAAGTACCCTGTTGTAAACAAAGGTTTCCTTGAACTCGAGAATCAAAACAGTAACCTCACTGTTTTTGCTGATATTTTGGTAGGAACCGACACCATTCGTGTGGTGAATACACACCTGAAATCGATTGTTTTTGACAAGGAAGATTATAAAACGGTTGAGGAAATAAAGGCTGTTGACGATAATATTGAAACCTACCAGCTTAGAAAAATTGTAGCAAAACTTAAATATGCCTTCCAATACAGAGCCCGTCAAGCAGAGAAAATAAGAGAGAAATTAAATACCTGCCAATATCCAGTTATTCTTTGTGGTGATTTTAACGATTCTCCAACAAGTTATTCCTACAATATCATAAGAGGAAAATTGAGTGACGCTTTTATGGAATCTGCCAAAGGAATGAGCAGAACCTATATTGGAAAAATGCCTTCTTTTAGAATTGATTATATCTTACATGACCCTAATTGGAAGAGTTATAATTATAAGACAAATACCATCAACTTTAGCGACCATAAAATGATCAGCTGCAGCATTGTACTGCCTTAATTATTTAGGAGCAACTGGAGTAAATTTACGGATGTTATAAGTAAAGGTGAGCATAAAATACCTATTCAACACATTCGAGCGCGTGTCTTCAATATAGGTTTCTGTTACCGTTCTACCAATGCTGTTGTTTTGATCCAATAGATCGAAAACAGATACCTTTACCTCAGCCATTTTTTTCATGAATTTGTATGCAACTCCAGCATTCCATAAAAGGAAATCTTGGTTAAATGCGCTTCCCAATCCTTGATAGTTGGTATAGTTAATATCTGAGCTCAAAACCCACGATTTAGTAGGCATTAGGTTCACCTTAATATTGGATGTATTGATAAAATAATCGCTACTTTGGGTAACAAGCAATGAGTTTTTAACCAAATTAATATTGGCATTATGACTTACTGTAAAATCAACGCGCTCGCTAATATTACTTCCCAAAACCAAGCCCCCAGTTAAGTTAATCGTATTGGCATAGTTTATTTGATTATTCGTTTTCCCTGGAATCTTGCTATAATTTACTCCCAAGTTGAGGTTTAAGTTGCTTTTAAATTTTTTCATTGGTATGCCATAGGTAGCAAAACTTCTTGCGCTAATGTATCCATCTAAATTTTGTGCTTGTGTGAGCTGCGCTCCTCTGGCAAACAAAATTCCATTAGGAAGAATTGAGTCTCTGGTTGAGGTATATGTGGTGTTTGCTATGTAATCATTGGTAAATGACGCCATGGCAAACACAAAAAATGTTTGTGAGTTATGCCAATTGTTGATACCATATCGGGTCAGAAATGTATGAGAATATTCTTGTTTCAAATTCGGATTACCTGCTGATAATAAAATGGGATTTGAATTATCTATTACATTTTGAAGTTGGGTAACATTAGGGTTATTGGTATTTGTTCTATATACCATTCTTAGCGTTTTGCTATTAGTGAACTTGTATTGATAAACAATATTAGGTAACGTATTGCTATAGCTTTTTTCAAATTGGTTATTCGCTGGGAAACTTTGTAAGCTAGCAATGGTTAAATATTGTTGTGTAACACCTACAGTTAAGGAGTATTTATCTTTGTTAATATTTAAACTTACATTACCTCTATGAGTTGTTATGGTATTATCAAAAATGTTGCTTAAAATACTGTCAACCGTGCTGTATTCATTGGTAGTAGAGTCAAATCTATTGGTTGATTTATCTGCCACATTCTTATTCAATGTTGGATTATAACTCAATTGTAATTGAGTAACTTTAGTGAGGTTTTCTGTATAGGTTAAATTGGCATTGTAAACATTTGATTTGGTAGTTGAGTTGGTGTTTTGATTAAGGGTTGATTTACCAGTAAGCAAACTATATACATCTGAATATTGTGCTGTTTCACCCAATTTATTGTTAAGATCATGACTTAGGTTCAAACTAATGGTTCTGCCGGGTTTAATAAACTTGTGCCTAAATAATACATTATTGCCAATAGAATACCCATTGTTTAAAATGTTCTTATGGGTTTTGGTTTGGTTCAATAAAGTATCTCCAACGCTATTTGCAGCCAATTGATCACTTATGGTAGCGGTTTTTTGGAAACTAAATTTGGGGGTATAAATAACAGAGTTAAAAGAGTCAAATGTATGTTCTAACCTCAGATTAAAACGGTTGTTGAAATTATCTGTTAAACTACCCGTGCTATCATTATTTAACTGAGTATTTTCAGCATTGATAATATAGGTACGTAAGGTTTGTTTATCTGTATTGGTGGAACTATTATTAAAGAAGTAACTCCCACTTATTTGTGT
>CAILJQ010000162.1 GCA_903834625.1 uncultured Bacteroidota bacterium | reverse complement strand
ATACTTTTATTTTCAGAAGAAACGATGGCATTCATCGCTCCTTTACTGCGCACATGCCTAACCACTTCGCGGGTGTCAATATCTGTAATGCCTACTATATTGTTTAAAGCAAAATATTCTTGAACCGACGAGTCTGCTTGCTTGCGACTGTATGGTACATTAAAATTTTTGCAAACCAAACCTGAAATTTTTATAGTATCAGATTCTTCTTCAATGTGATTAATACCATAATTTCCAATATGCACATTGGTTTGAACCAATAATTGGCCTGTGTAACTAGGGTCTGTGAAAATTTCTTGGTAACCTGTCATACCGGTATTAAAGCAAATTTCGCCGGTTGTTGATCCTATTTTCCCTATGGAAGTTCCTGTGAACACCGTACCATCTGCGAGCAGCAGCGTGGCCGGAAACTTATTGACTGTACGATTCAAAATAGTTTAGATTTGGGCAAAAGTATGCAATCCAAACCGAGCCTGCAAATGAAAGTATTCACATTTGTGATGCTATTATGAATCTTCTGAAGAATCCTCAGATGATCCTAATTCAAGGGCTTTTATATCTGCAACCGCATTTCCGGCAATTCCTTTTACTGACCCATACATGTCTATTGTGTTGGTAATTACCTTTTCAATTTGTTTTTCCCTCTGCTTCCAAATGCGTTGCATCGATCGTTTTTCAGATTCCAAATCAGATTGCATTTGACTGAATCCTTCCACAATTGCCTCTATCTGCATTCTAAAGGTGTTGCTGGTTAAAAAATCATAGAGCATCACCATTTTATCCCCTTTGTTTTCTTGCGTAGCTACTGCCAAATCTAATTGAATAACAGATTCTCTGAGTACCTTACATAAGCCTTTGAACTCTTCAAAGTTACAAATCCAAATACCATCTTTTAATCCTACTCTATCCATATCTGCAGGCATTACATCAGTAACTAACACGCCAATATGTGCGCCTTTTTCTCTTAAATCATTTTTGAATTTTTCAATCCAGGTAGGCTGAAAATCTTTGGTGCGCTTGCTTTCATAATAAATCATTCCGCAATTCTGACGATTACGAGTGTTAACAATTTGCACGCAATCACCTCCTCTAGCTCCTTTTTTTACCTCTGCAATAATATCTAATGGAAACTGGTTCATAAGCCATTCTTCAATGGCCAACTCTTGAACCTCTCCCTGCAATTGCATGGAGCCTTGCTCTTGCTTGCGTTTCATTTCCTCCGTTAGTCGCTTCTGGTCTTCTAATTGTTTTTGCAACTCACGAACCACCATTTCATTTCTTTCTTGCTCAGATTTTTTGATTGATTCGCGCTCTTCATTCAACTTAACAGTCATTTGTTGTTGCGCTTCTAATAATGCCTGATCTTTTGCTAATTGATTTTCTCTTTTGAGTTGTTCAACCTCTGCCTTGGTTCGGTTCAGTTCTTTTAGCTGTTCCTGTTTTTGGTTCAGTTCGGTTTCCAACAATTTAAAGCGTTCAGATTGCTCATCAGTTAATTTAGCCTTGATGCTTGTTTCTAGTATGAGTTTTTCCTCTTTTACTCTTTGGTTTAATTTGTCTTGGAACAATTCATTCTCCCTACGTTTTTTTTCCTCAAATAGTTCACGTTCTCTCTGAAGTACTTCTGCCTCTTTTTCAATTTTATGGCGCTCTTTTGCCGCCTCACGCTGGTACTTTTGCTTAATATCTTCTTCTAATTGATGACGTAGAACCTCGCTAACATCTATTGTTTGACCGCAATTTGGACAATGAATTTCTTTGTCTTTTTCCATACTCCAAATAAAAACAATTCAGAGCGGAAAACCCCTTGGTTCAGCCCGTGTGGGAAATTAAAATTATCCCCAAATAACACTTTAATAGAAAAGTTGATTTTAGTGGATTACCAATAATTTTTCACTAATTATTCGGTCATTTTGTTTCACATATACCGTGTACATTCCGTTTGCCCATGTTGCTGTTTCTAATTCAATCAAGTCTTGGTTTTGGTTCGAACCGAATACTACTTTTCCTTTGGAATCTAACACGCTGATATCAAAAAAACCTTTACAAATAATGTTTGTTTTTTGATGGGATGGGTTGGGAACAATGCTCACAGATACTGTTGGAACTGCATTTTCTATTCCTGTTGGTGGCATCGTTTCGAACCAACGTACTACAGACCATAAGCCAACAATATTGTTGTTTCTCCCTCTAACACGCCAGTAATACCTTGATTTGGCTTGGGCTCCATTAAACAAAATGGCATTACCAGAAGTATTACCAGAGGTAAGAATTACGGCAAAATCTGAGGTATTAGAAATTTGAATATCATAGGTTATGGCATTTGACACCAACGACCACGACAATTCAATATTGGACAGAGGCAAGTTTGTGGCACCATTGGCAGGAAAATACAAAGCTGGAATGCTCACCACAGGCGCATTTTGGGTAGTAAAGTTCCAAACCAAAGACCACTCACTGGTATCTTTGGTATGATATGCCCTCGCTCGCCAGTAGTATTTGGTTGCGTAATTAACTGTAATGGTTGTATTGGCAGAAGATGATACAGGTAGGGTTGTTGTAATTGGTGCAGATAGAAACATTGAATCGGCACTAATTTGATATTGGTACCTCATTTCATTGGCGCTTCCTTGCACACCCCACTCCAATTTTACGCTTGCAGCTAAATTAATAGCTCCATTTAGAGGTGCGGTTAACCAAGGTTTTTGGGTGGTAATAAAGTTAAAGGGTGTTGACCACAAACTGGTATCAATACTATTTATGCAGCGTGCACGCCAAAAGTATTTTGAGCTAAAATGCAAATCGGGCGGAAAGTTTAAACCTACATATTGAGGAGTAAATCCATCAGGAATATGAGGGTCGGTTCCAGTTAAATATAAGCCAGAACTGAATTGCAAAGTAGTATCCAATTCCCATTGAATAAACTTTGATCCATTTATGCCTGTAACCAAAGCATTGGTTGATGGTCCGGTACCAATATAATTATTTTGTGGAAAGTAGTTGGCAGGTGCTGAGGCAGTAGTAAATGTTCTTACTGTAGCCTCGGCTGTATCATTCCCTAAAATACCATAAACTCGCCATACATATTTTTGGTTGTAGGCTAAAACAGTATCGATGTAATGGTAATAAGATCCATCATATTTAAATGTATCAACCCTTATAAAATAGGAAGAAGGAATGGCTTGAAAGGTTAAACCAGTGTCAATCTCCAATACATAGTTATTTGTCCAAGTGAATTTACGAAATGAAAACCTTGGTCGTACATCAATTTTGGTAGCAAGATGGTTTGGCGCTCCTAAATTAACTTGTCCGGTATAGGTTCTGAACCAAGAAAATAATGGAGCGGCTGAATCTTTGGCATGTAAATATTGTACCCTTATATAGTACTTTTTGTTTAAACCCAATTGGCCTGGGTAACCATAAAAATAAGTGAATTTGGGCAGAAGCGTATCGGCCAATACCTGCGTATACAATGAATCGGCATAAAGGGTAATTCTTTTGTTTGCTCCATTTAATTGTCGAACGCCAATGGAAACCGTTAAACCACCAACTGTTTGGCCATTCGAAGGATTATTGATGAATCCGTTATCATATACCTTAATCATACGAACAACGCTCCAACCAGAAATCTTGTTGGCATATCGCATTCTGATCTTATAATAATAATACTTCCCAAAATCCATATCATATATAGAATCTTGTGTGATGCCTGGATTGATTATTTTCTGGAACAAACCTGGTGAATTAAAACCTGAGGTAGAATCGGCCCAAAGTTCAACATGAGCTAATTCTGCGGTAGGCCAACTCACCGTCCATAAGGGGTCGGATGAAAACAAAGTATTTGAACCATTGATTTGAGGGAAAGTAACAGTGGTATACCTCCAAACCGGACTCCAAGAGGTTGTATCTCCTAAAGAATTGAAGGCTCGGGCCCGCCAAAAAATGGTTCTACCAAAGTCAAACACATTAGTATCCTCCATCTTGCGGTTTTCATATAAGAAAGTATCAACCATTAGGGGTGAATTAAGCGAAGCATTTGTATCTAATTGATATTGATATCCAATACCTGGACTTGAACCCATATAATAAGCAAACAGTGCTTTGATATTTCCACTCGATAAATTTGCAGGTGAAGTAAGTGTATATGCCGTTGTGGTAATAGTGAAATACCTTGAACTGGACCAAGCAGAAGTATCTCCACTTTTGTAGGCTCTTACACGCCAGTAATAAGTTTTTCCTGTGCGAAGTGCAGGAGTATTAAAATAGTTGGTGCTACTATCCTGCCTACGCCAAGCACTATTAAATGTGGCTAAGGTATCTATTTGAAAATGATACCCAGTTGCACCAGTAATAGGACTTACATACAAAAATACATCGTATGAATTTATTGAAACAGCATTTGCTGGCGAAGAAGGAGCAGGTGTATTCATTCCTCTAACAATAAAAGGTAAAAGGAAGATGAGGATACAAAATATCTTTTTCATAGTAAGCGAAATTAAACAAATAATATGGTTTCAATTCTTAATATTCATGCTTTTATTTGTATCATGATAGAGAATTACCATTCAACCCTTGCCGAGCGTTTTATGCGCTATGTTCAAATAGATACTGAAGCTGATCCAAATTCTGAAACCCAGCCTTCCTCCATGAAACAAAAAGATTTGAGCAAATTATTGGTAGAAGAGCTGATAAATATGGGAATTACAGACGCTATCTTAGACGAACACGGGTATGTTTATGCTACTATTCCAGCTAATATTTCAGACAATAAACCTGTCATTTGTTTTTGCTCCCATGTTGATACAGCGCCTGATTGTAGCGGTAAGGATGTTAAACCAATCTTACACAAAAATTACACAGGAGCAGATATTATTTTACCTGATGATTCCTCAGTGGTAATAAGTACCCTAAACCATCCCTATTTGCATGAAAGAATAGGTGATGATATCATCACGGCTTCTGGAAAAACTTTGTTAGGTGCAGATGATAAAGCAGGTGTTACTATTATCATGGATATGGCTCATCATTTAATGAAGAATCCACAAATACCCCATGGAAAGATTCGCATCTTGTTTACACCTGATGAGGAAATTGGCAGAGGCGTTAACAAAATTGACATGCAACAATTGGCTGCAGATTTTGGCTATACACTTGATGGTGGTGAACGTGGGCATTTGGAGGGAGAGTCTTTCTCTGCAGATGCTTGCACTGTAACATTTCATGGAATTAGTGCTCACCCAGGTTATGCAAAAAACAAAATGGTAAATGCTCAAAAAGTAGCAGCCTATTTTATGACCTTACTCCCTTCAGATTCATGGTGTCCTGAAGTTACAGAAGGACATGAAGGTTTTGTGCACCCTGTTCACATGGAAGGTGGATTAGAAACCGCCAAGGTTCAGTTTATTGTAAGGGATTTTGTAAGCGCTCGCTTGGCTGAATATGAGCAAAGGTTAACATCCTTGGCACAACAAGCCATTGCTCAATTCCCTGGTGCCACTTATGAAATTTCAGTTCAAGAACAATACAGAAATATGAAGGAAGTATTGGATGAACAACCACATGTAATGGCAATAGCAAAAGAGGCTTATATAAAAAGCGGACTCACTCCAGAAATTAAAAGCATCCGTGGAGGTACAGATGGTTCCCGATTATCATTCATGGGATTACCGTGCCCTAACATTTTCACAGGTGAAATGGGAATACACAGCAAGCAGGAATATGTAAGCGTACAGGATATGGAAAAGGCTGTTGAAGTATGCCTAAACATACTCTTGATTGCCTGATAGCTTTTTAAAGAACCTAAGATATTGCCTCAATAATATCCTGACGGGTGATGATATGTACATCTCCCATCAAGTCTTTTACCATAACGGCGGCATTATCTTTGGTAATCATTCGGCTTACTTCTTCCATGGTCGCGTCTGGCTTCACAAAAGGAAAAGGTGCATCCATAATTTCAGCAACTTTCTTTGCCTTTAAATCATGGTTCTCTAATAACATGTTAAACAGTATTGCATCGTTTAAGGATCCAGTGTATTCGCCTAAATCATTAACCACAGGCAACTGCGAGATGAAGAATTTGCGCATCATTTTAAGTGCAGATTCTAACGTTTGGTTCTCATTGGCAGTAACCAACTTTAAATGTTTATGACCTTCAATTAAATTGATAGCGCGGGTTTGTTCATTCATCAAAAATCCACGATCACGCATCCAATCTTCATTGAACATTTTACCTAAATAACGGGTACCATGGTCGTGGAAAATCACAACCACCACATCGCTCGGTTTAAACATATGACGCATTTGCAAAATACCCGCCATAGCACTACCTGCAGAGTTTCCAACAAAAATGCCTTCCTCACGCGGAATTCTGCGGGTCATAATTGCTGCATCTTTATCTGTTACTTTTTCAAAATGGTCGATTACTGAGAAATCTACATTGGCTGGTAGGAAGTCCTCTCCTATTCCTTCGGTGATATAAGGGTAAATTTCATTCTTATCAAAAATACCAGTTTCCTTGTATTTCTTGAATACTGATCCGTAAGTATCTATTCCTAGAATTTTGATGTTTGGATTTTTCTCTTTTAAGTATTTACCTGTTCCGCAAATAGTGCCGCCTGTTCCAACGCCTACAACCAAATGGGTAATTTTCCCATCGGTTTGATCCCAAATTTCTGGTCCGGTAGTTTCATAATGTGCCGAACTATTAGAAAGATTGTCGTATTGATTAGGTTTCCAAGAATTAGGAACCTCATTAATCAGTCTACTCGACACAGAATAATAGGAACGAGGATCTTCAGGATCAACATCGGTAGGACAAACAATTACTTCTGCACCAAAAGCTTTTAAGGCATCAAATTTTTCCTTGCTTTGTTTATCGGTGGTGGTAAAAATACATTTATACCCTTTTATAACTGCTGCAATTGCCAACCCCATTCCTGTATTTCCGCTGGTTCCTTCAATAATGGTATACCCTGGTTTTAATTTACCTGCCATTTCAGCATCTTCAATCATTTTAAGGGCCATTCGGTCTTTGATGGAATTACCCGGATTGGTGGTCTCAATTTTTGCCAAAACAGTACAAGGCAAATCTTTGGTAATTTTATTGATTTGAACCATGGGGGTATTTCCAATAGTTTCAAGGATGTTCTTTTTCCACATGCCGCAAATCTATCAAGAAAAAGCAGAAGTAAAAAGTAGAAAGCTAGGAGGTTAAAAGTAAATAAAATCAATAATTAGTGCATATTTGTCACGTTTAAGCCGCCCATAACATTGAAAATTGCCCTCGGAAAAATAGAGTTAAACAAATACAATAGCCTCCAAATCTTTCAGTTTCTGAGATTTGGGACGTTTTTCCTCATTTCCATTTTATTGGCCAAAATTACCTTCGGCAGATTTACATCTGGGTTTGGGACACTCATATTAAGTAAACATGAAATGCTCATGTTGCTTAGTTCCAGCTTAACTTTTTTCTGGGTTTCGAGTATTACCAATACACTCATTCCTTTTTACAACAGTTGCGATGAAGAAAAACAGAAGCGCATCTTGTTTAATGCCTTTGCTGTGCTGACTATTTTTAGCTTTTTGGCTGGAGTTGTTACGGCTATTATTGGACATATAAAATACCCCAAAGATGCTGATTTGTTTCAGATGTTTGCCTTGGTGGTTTTTCTAAATACACCTACCTATATAGCAGATTACATTTTCTATTTAAAGGGTAAATACAAATCCCTTATCATATGGGGTGTCTTTAGTTTCGCAGCCCACATTATTTTGTTGTGTGTACCTTTATACATGAGGCAAACGCTTAACCTAGCGATTAATCTATTGGTTATTCTGAGTATGATTAAGTTTAATTACACGCTTATCCTCCTCATGAAATACGCGATTGTATCTTTTCACACAAGATTAATTCAGGAATTCATGCGCAAGGTATTGCCTTTTTTGTTTTCCATATTATTGGCAGGCAGCATGGATTATATCAACAGTTATATCGTAGAGTTTTACTTTACCCCTGTTGATTTCGCTATTTTTAGGTATGGAGCCAAGGAGTTACCCATCTTCTTAATTTTAGCCAATTCACTTAGTAACATCTATAGCGGTGAAATTGCTAACTATAATAAGAATGGTAACTTAGCCGAGGGTTTAGCAAAGCTAAAAGCAAGTTCAACCCGATTGATGCGATGGCTTTTCCCTGCTACCATTTTTCTGATGTTGGTGAGCAAGTACTTTTTTGAATTGGCCTACAACAAAGATTTGATTCAAGGCTATAAAATATTTAACATTTACCTATTACTCATTGTAAGTAGAATGTTGTTTCCTCAAACAGTTGTTATGGGCTTAATGAAAAATAGAATCTTTTATTTGGTAAGCTCAAACTATCTAATCATCAACTGTATTTTATCTTTTTGGTTCATCGGAATTTGGGGAATTGAGGGTATTGCCTACGCAACGGTTATATCCTTTATGATTGAAAAGATTTTGTTGATCATCTATTGTAAAATGGAAGGCGTAGATGTGAGAAAATACACCTCTCTATACGAATACCTATTGTATGCAGGAATTACTGTTGCGGTATTTTTCCTCAACCTTTTTGGATTCATTTCCATATAAAAGTACAACTTAAAAAAATCATATAAAAACCTGACCAAGGTCATTTATAGGTGTTACCCCTCAAGATAGTTTTGTAAAAACTAAAAACCACACCTATGTCAATTTATCAACAGGCAGGCACGATACCCTCAAAGCGCCATGTCGTTTTCCGTAAGCCTAACGGAGAATTATACCATGAAGAATTATTCGGAACAGAAGGCTTCGCAGGAATGTCTTCTTTGGTTTACCATTTATATCCGCCAACCATGGTGAAAGAGCATGGTAAAGCTTTTTCGGTTCGACCCGAAATAGCTGTTGAGGATAATTTGCAAGCCAGAAGTTATATGGGCTACCAAGTTGAACCCAATGAAGATTACATTGAAAGCAGAAAAACCTTGTTTTTAAATGATGATATGACCATTGGAATGGCTGCTCCAAGTAAGAGTTTAACGGAGTATTTCTTCAAAAATGCCGATGCCGATGAGATGATTTTCGTTCATAAAGGATCAGGAACCTTAAGAACCATGTATGGGCACATAAACTTTGAATATGGCGATTATTTGGTGATTCCAAGAGGAACAGTATACCAATTGCACTTTAACACAACAGACAATAAATTATTGATTGTTGAGTCGCACGGCCCAATCGAAACTCCAGCCAGGTATAGAAATAATTATGGCCAATATTTGGAGCATTCACCTTTTTGCGAGCGCGATTTAAAAATGCCCAAAGGTTTAGAAACCATTGATGAGCAAGGCGACTTTTTAATTAAAATCAAAAAGCGTGGATTGATATATCCATACGTTTACGAAAACCACCCATTTGATGTGATTGGTTGGGATGGCTATTGTTACCCATATGGATTTTCCATTTTCAATTTTGAACCTATTACAGGCAGAATTCACATGCCTCCTCCTATACACCAAACTTTCCAAGGAAAGAATTTTGTGATTTGCTCTTTCGTACCTCGTTTGTATGATTACCATCCAGACGCTATTCCTGCACCATACCATCATAGCAATATTGATAGCGATGAACTATTGTATTACGTAGATGGTGATTTCATGAGTAGGAATAATATTCAAAAAGGTCAAATTACCCTACACCCGGGAGGAATACCTCATGGGCCACACCCTGGCGCCATTGAAAGAAGTATTGGCAAGGCCGCCACAAATGAATTGGCAGTTATGATTGATCCATTTAACCCAGTAAAAATCACCAAGGAAGCTATGAAGTATGAATTGGAAGACTATTACCAAAGTTGGATGAGCAAAAAAGAATTGGTGTAACCTTAAACAATTACTAAGACAAATAAAATGGAACTGACAGATTTAACCGAAGTAAAAAACTTCAGCTATTCAGGTGCAAAAATTTTCGACAAAGCTCAAGATTTCTTGCCCATCAATGGAACTGATTATGTAGAGTTGTATGTTGGAAATGCTAAACAAGCAGCTCATTATTACAAAACCGCTTTTGGTTTTCAAGACCTTGCTTATGCTGGTTTAGAAACTGGTTTGCGCGACAGAACTTCATATGTATTACAACAAGGAAAAATTAGATTGGTATTAACCACTCCCTTTGATCCAGAAAGCGAAATTGCTCGTCATTTGCGTTTGCACGGAGACGGAGTAAAAGTAATTGCTCTTTGGGTAGATGACGCCTACGATGCTTATGAACAAACTGTTTCAAGAGGAGCACAATCTTATATGAAACCGCATACTATTTCAGATGAAAATGGTGAAATAAAAATGAGTGGTATTCATACTTATGGCGATACAGTTCACGTTTTTGTTGAACGCAAAAACTACCATGGAATTTTCTTGCCTGGATTTGAAAAACTTGATACGGGCTATCATCCAGGAGATGCCGGGTTACGCTATATCGACCACATGGTGGGTAATGTTGAGTTAGGAAGCATGAATGTGTGGGCAGAATTTTATGCCAAAATCATGGGTTTTGCTAACCTCATTACTTTTGATGATAAAGATATTTCAACCGAGTACACGGCATTAATGAGCAAGGTTATGACCAATGGAAATGGTTATATTAAATTCCCTATTAATGAGCCTGCCATTGGAAAGAAAAAATCTCAAGTAGAAGAATACCTTGATTTTTATAGAGGCGCGGGCTGTCAACATATTGCTGTGGCAACCAACGATATTGTGTTCACCATATCGGAAATGCGCAAACGTGGTGTTGAATTTTTGTATGTTCCTGGGTCCTATTACGACACCGTTTTAGATAGAGTTGGTATTATTGAGGAAGATTTAGCTGAGTTGAAAAAATGGGGTATTATGGTTGACCGTGATGAGGAAGGATATTTATTGCAAATATTCACCAAGCCTGTTGAGGACAGACCTACCTTGTTTTTTGAAATTATCCAAAGAAAAGGAGCCAAATCCTTTGGCAAAGGAAACTTCCAAGCCTTGTTTGAATCAATAGAAGCTGAACAAGCAAGGAGAGGAACTCTATAATTTAAATTATTTACATAAAAAAAGAGGCTATCCCATTGGTGATAGCCTCTTTTTTTTAGTTATGTGGGGTGAAATTATCCCATGAAATCAACCACCTTTTTTACCATATTTTTTGAGCCCATAACTACGGGAACTCTTTGGTGAATTTCGGTAGGCACCACGTCTAAAACTCTTTCTTTCCCTGTGGTTGATGCTCCACCTGCTTGTTCAGCTAAAAACGACATAGGAATACATTCAAACATTAACCTTAACTTTCCATTAGGTGCTTTTGCTGTTGGAGGATAAATAAACACACCACCTTTTAATAAGTTACGGTGAAAATCAGCTACCATTGAACCAATATACCTTGCAGTGTATGGTCTGCTTGTAAGTTTGTCTGTTTCTTTTACCCATTTCAGGTATTCTGTGACACCTTGCGGAAACTCTCCTGCATTTCCTTCATTGATAGAATATACTTTTCCATCTGTTGGCGTTTTGATGTCGGGGTGACTTAAACAAAACTCGCCTATACTTGGATCAAGTGTAAAACCATTCACACCTTTTCCTGTGCTATAAACCAACATGGTTGAAGTTCCATAAACAATATAGCCGGCAGCAACCAATTTATTTCCAGGTTGCAATACATCTTTCACATTGGCTTCTGTTCCTGGTTCACTTATTCTTCTGTAAACAGAAAAAATTGTTCCAATAGAAACATTTACATCAATATTGCTAGAACCATCTAATGGATCAATACAAATTACATACTTACCATTTTTAGAATAAGCTCCTTTTAATGGGATGATATCATCATTCTCTTCACTGGCCATCACACATACCTCTCCTCCTTTTTCAAGCGCCCAAATGAAGGTTTCATTTCCAATAATATCTAATTTTTTTACATCTTCACCTTGCACGTTAACAGAGCCATATTCACCCAAAATCTGAGTTAATCCAGCCTTATTCACCTCTCTGCTTATAATTTTAGCAGCAATACCAATATCCCTTAACAAACGAGAAAGTTCGCCTTTGGCATATGGAAAATCTTGTTGTTTTTCAATAATAAATTGTCCGAGTGTAGTAATTGACATAAGCGTATAAATTTGTGGCAAACCTATAACTATTATGGGTTTAAAACAAATGATGCGTCTAAAAACGGGGATTTATGATTTGTTTCATTTTACCATAGGTCAAAACCAAATCAACTATTCAAATCATAATAAAACAAAAAAAAAACAGCAGGATGGAATTTCCCATACTGCTGTTTTTTATTCGCTCTATAAACTTATCTTAATAAGGTAACAGAACCACTATAGGTGTACTTCTTACCGTTAAAGCTGGTTGCGTTAATCTGATAGATATAAGCATCCTGCTCACAATCT
>CAILJQ010000161.1 GCA_903834625.1 uncultured Bacteroidota bacterium | reverse complement strand
GTCTGTATGGCGTTTAATGAGTTTGATTTGATTTTCAGTAAGGGAGGTACCGCTTGATGCCACCACATTCTCAACACCTGCTTGATGCATGGAGATAACATCCGTATACCCTTCAACCAAATACACAAAATCATTTACCCTAATGGCATTTCGGGCAAAAAACAACCCATATAATTCATTGCTTTTGTGGTAAAGCAATGTTTCGGGAGAGTTTACGTATTTGGCGCTTTTGTCGTCTTTTTTAAGCTGCCTTCCAGCAAAAGCAATGATTTTGCCAGTAGAGCCATGAATCACAAACATTACTCTGCCTCTGTAAGCATCGTAGGTTTTACCTTGTTCGTTTTGTTTTTGCAGACCCGCTTTTACCAATACATCTGGATTAAACTGCATGGCACTTGCCGCTTGCGCAAAATGGTCCCAGCTATCATGGCTATATCCTAACCTAAACTTTTTGATGATATCTTGTCTAAAACCTCGCTCTTCAAAATAAGAGAGTCCAATATTTTTCCCCTCTTCGCTTTCCCAAAGTTCTTTTTCAAAAAAGTCGGCAGCCCAGTTATTGAGAATTTGCAGGCTTTCTTTTTCTGAACGCAAGGCCTTTTCTTGGTCGATGTTTACATTTTCTTGCTGCGGCCAATCTATGCGGTAGCGTTCTGCCAATGATTTAAGGGCCTCAATATAACTCAGGCTATCATGCTCCATGATAAAGTTCACGGAGTTGCCAGCCTTGCCACAGCCAAAACACTTGTAAATACCTTTAGCCGGCGATACAGAGAAGGATGGAGTCTTTTCATTATGGAAAGGACACAAACCCGTTAAGTTGGCCCCACGGCGTTTAAGGCGCACATAATCACCCACTACCTCTTCAATATGAGCGGCATTTATGATTTCTTCTATCTTACTGGCAGGTATCAATGGGTGGTCCTTAAAATGGTCGGTGAAATTAGTTATTTTTTTCTTCTATTTCGGTCTGAACCAAAGTAAGCTGTAAGCCCTTGACTAAAAATTGTTTAGAAAATCACCATTTCCTATTGCCAAATCTCAAAAAAATGCTTTCTTTGCACCTCGAAAATTTTGGATCCTTAGCTCAGCTGGATAGAGCAACGGTTTTCTAAACCGTAGGTCGCAGGTTCGAGTCCTGCAGGGTCTACCTAAAGCGCCTTTATGGCGCTTTTTTTATGGATTTATGGACGAGAAGTTTATCCCGACATACAAATGCCGACACGCAGTGGCGAGCAGTTGTTCGTCGGGGAGTCCTGCAGGGTCTAACGAGGAAGCTATTGGCTGTTGGCTTTTAGCTGTTGGCAAAAAAAGCTTGTTAGACTATCGTTTAACAAGCTTTTTTTTGTGCTATTAGTTATAAACGCACTGCTGTGTGTCTCAAAGAATGGCAATTGGTGTGATAATGATAGCTTGGATTGCCAAACCCTAGTGCCTGGCTTGTAAACCAGAAATGTTAATCACAAAAACATGCGATTTCATTTGGAATCAAAATGCTAAAAAAATTTGAATCCGCCGAATTCAGTTTCCCGCTCATCACACATAATTCATAACTCATAGTTCATAACTCATAACTAAATTTTGATGACTTTGATTTGTATTCCCTACCTCCTATCTTCGGATTAAACTTATAATCCCTTCATATGAAAAAAATCTACTTACTATTTAGTTTATTGAGCGCCATGGCATCTGCCTCTTGGGCGCAAACCTTTTCAGACAATTTTGATTCCTACACAGCCAATGCATTTTTGGCTCAAAGCAACAGTGCATGGAAAACCTGGACCAACAAACCTGGCGGATCAGACGATGTAAAAATTAGCAGTGCCAAAGCTTTTAGTGGTGCAAACTCTGTATACTTTTCTTCGGTAGTTAGCAGTGGCGGTCCGGCAGATATTGTTTTGCCATTTGGTGGAACAGAATTAACCACAGGCAGTTTTACTATGAGCATGATGATGTTTGTAGAGAACCAAAAGAAAGGTTATTTTAACCTACAAGAGCAATTGGTATTAGGTCAGGGTTGGAGCATAGATGTAAACTTCGACTCCTTGGGTAAATTTAATATAGTAAACACCCAATCGGGCACCTTGTTAACAGGAACCTATACCCAAAACACTTGGTTCAAGGTAAAATTAAACATTGATTTTAATACCAATACTTGGGAGTTTTTCTTGGATGATGTATCAAAAGGTAGCTTCCAAAATTCTTACAGAAAAATTGCCTCTATGGATATTTATCCAACCTTTAACAGCTCTTTTTATATTGACGATATTAGTTACACTGTTACGCCATTTACCTTGCCAAGTGTTAATGGATCTGTAACCTTTATAGATAAGGTTTCAGGCAAATTGGCCAGTCAGAAAGCGACGCCAGTAATTGAAATCAAAAACTTAGGAACAACCACTATCACTTCTGCTTCTGTAGATGTTGTATATAATGGTAAAACCTTGAGTGTAGATGCAAGTGGATTAAGCATTCCTACCAATGGTTTGTATAGCATTCCAATGAGTGGCTATTTTGATATGGCCAGTGGCAACAAATCTGTAACAGCTACCCTTACCAAAGTAAATGGTTCAGCAGATGGTAACGCCAATGATAATAGCAAAACCATTATGGTTAACCCATTGGTACCAGCCATTGGCAAGGCAGTAGTTGCAGAAGAGGCAACAGGCACTTGGTGCTCATGGTGTCCACGTGGCGCAGTATGGTTAAGAAATATGGATGAGCGTTATCCTGAATTCTTTATTGGCATTGCAGTACATAATAATGATCCTATGGAAAATGCCAATTATGATGGCGGTATCAAATCTTATATTAGTGGTTATCCTAGTTTGATCGTTGATAGAGGTGCAGATGTAGACCCTTCTGCAGTTGAGGCCGATTTCTTTGAGCGCATTGTAATGCCAGCCAAAGGAAGCATTCGCAGTGGGGCTACTTATAATGCTACCACCAGAGAATTAAAAATGAGTTTAACCACAAAGTTTAATACTGCCGTTACAGGTAATTATAAATTGGCTATGGTTTTGGTAGAAGACAGCGTAACTGGATCAGGTACAGGTTGGGATCAGGCCAATTCATATGCAGGCGGCGGACGCGGTGTTATGGGTGGTTTTGAGAAATTAGGAAACCCTGTTCCTGCTTCTCAAATGGTATACGACCATGTGGGTAGGGTTATTTATCCTAACTTTAATGGGTTATCAAATGCATACAGTAGCACCATTCAAGCAAATGATTCATTCACCCACAATTTTACGGTTGTATTAGACCCAAGTTGGGCTTCTAACCGCATGCATATTGTAGGTTTATTGATTGAACCTAATGGAAGGATTAACAATGCCAGCAAAACAGATTTGAATGATGCTATTACTAATGGATATGTTGCCGGAACCACTGTTTTAGGTGTTTCTAAAATTGTCCAAAACAATGCCTCTGTATTGGTTTATCCAAATCCAAGTAAGGATGCGTTCCGTGTATTATTAAACGATGTTTCTACACAAAATGGCATGGTTAAAGTATACAGCTTGGATGGCAAATTGGTGTATGAAGGAAGTGTAAATGGAAACGAAACAGTGATTGAAACTTCGCAATGGCCAGTGGGTGTTTACGCGGGTTTTGTAGAAACTGAATCTGGCAACATGAGCTTCAAACTGGTAAAGGAATAAAAATAAAATACTTTGAAACAATCCCATTTTTGGGATTAAGATAAGATAAACAGAAATTATTCAAGACAATAGGATAGCAAGGTGTTTCAATAATTCAGATTTTGCGGTCTGAACCTATGAAATGAAACACCTACCCTATTGTTTCAAGCAACCGGGTCTGCCTTATGGGTAGATCCGGTTTTTTTGTGCTTTCCAAAAACGGTATTTTTCCTTAAATTCGCTGCTAATGAAAGTTGCATTGATTACCGGAATTACCGGTCAGGATGGGGCCTATTTGGCTGAGTTTCTGTTAAAAAAAGGCTATATGGTTCACGGCATAAAACGCCGTAGTTCTTTGTTCAATACAGACAGGATTGATCATTTGTACCAAGATCCGCATGAAAAACATGTGAATTTAAAATTGCATTACGGTGATTTAACTGATAGCACCAACCTCATACGCATCATTCAAGAAACGCAACCAGATGAAATATACAATTTGGCTGCTATGAGTCATGTGCATGTAAGTTTTGAAACACCAGAATATACTGCCAATGCAGATGGTATTGGAACATTGCGCATATTAGAAGCCATTCGCATTTTAGGATTAGAGAAAAAAACTAAAATATACCAGGCATCCACCTCTGAGTTATATGGGTTGGTTCAGGCCGTACCCCAAAGCGAAACCACACCCTTTTACCCACGCTCACCCTATGCAGTAGCTAAATTATATGGATATTGGATTACGGTAAATTACCGCGAAGCATATGGCATGTATGCCTGCAATGGTATTTTATTTAACCATGAAAGTCCAATTAGGGGAGAAACTTTTGTTACCCGTAAAATAACCCGTGCCGCGTCTAAAATAGCCTTAGGCTTACAAGATAAATTGTTTTTAGGTAACCTCAATGCGCAGCGTGATTGGGGTCATGCGAAAGATTATGTAGAAGCCATGTGGTTGATCCTACAACAAGAAACGCCAGAAGATTTTGTTATTGCCACCGGAGAAACCACGTATGTAAGAGACTTTGTTAAAATGGCTTTTGCAGAGGTGGGCATACACTTGCGTTTTGAAGGAAATGAAGCAGAGGAAAAAGGAATTGTAGAAAGCTTGGACGCCGATAAAATGGCAGAACTAGCGCTTACCAACAACTTACAAGTAGGTGATGTATTGGTGGCGGTTGACCCAAGGTATTATAGACCTACGGAGGTTGATTTATTGATTGGTGATCCAAGTAAGTCGAACCAAAAGTTAGGCTGGAAACCTAAATACAATGTGCAGTCATTGGTAAAAGACATGATGAGCTCTGATATCAGGTTGATGAAAAGAGACAAGTTTTTGAAAGACTCTGGTCATGACATCATGCGTTACTTTGAATAAATAAGGCGCTTTATTTTCTTTTCTTTTTTTTCAGTTTTTGGTAGGGTTTTACCTTGCCGATACGCTCGTGTTTAAACAATTGTACTTCGGCGCTTTCAGCAAATTGGAACAAGAAAGAGGAATTCACCAACCCATTGGCAAATGCCCATGAAGATAGTTGCTGAGAGTTATTGAGTTCAAGGCTTTGCAAAATTAAGCCACGGTATTTTTCAATGCTAGAGGTTTCATAACCTAGGAGTTTACCAATTTGGGTGGAGTTTAGTCCATTACAAATATGTTGAATGATCTTTTTATCGAGTGGACTTAATAAATCACGCCAGTATAATTCATCTTTGATTTGAAGGGCCAGTTCTTTTGATTGTCCTTCCCAATTTCTCAATACTTCAATATCTTCATAGAGGGTTCTACCAGCCATGATGCGATGTAAATTTTTGAGGATAAAAGGAACAGATTTTTGGCAATAGTTTTGGGTGCCCATGCTCATCACTTCTTTCATTACATGGCTATAATACCCATGTGAAACGAGCAATATTTTGAACCTCACATTTCTATGATGAAGGTTTCTAAATGTTTCTAAGCCATTTAATACTGGCATTCTATAATCCATGATAACTAGGTCTATAGGAATGAGCTCTTCTGACATGGCCAGTAAAAAATCTGAGCCATTCATAAACTTCCTCAGCACTTGAAATTGGCCAGTATTTTCAAGAGAGGACACCATAATTTGAAGATCGGAAGGATTGTCTTCAATGATTGCAACCTGTATTTTTTTCATGGGGGTAGGAAATTAACGTGCATTTTTTTGGTGCACGTGCGCAAAATAACCCTTAGAAAAATTGAATAAAATACAACTATTTCGTTTTTAGGATAGAATTAAATTGTCCTCTAATTGGTTTATATACTTAATAACAAGATTGCACAAAAAATAAATGACAAAAAAAAGCCCAGATATTTTCACCTATCTGAGCTTTCCGTATGGCTTTAAATAAATACTATCTATAAAAGTTTACCTACCAAAATCATCTTGAACCCTAACAATATCGTCTTCATTACTTGGAGTATCAGCATCTGTATGTTGCCAAATTTCTGCAATAACACACCAATCCTCTAAACCAATCAAGCGATGCCTTTCACCTTGTTTAAGGGTAATTTGATCAAAGGTTCTGAGTATTTCTAAATCTTTGGGTTCATCAGTTTCACTTCTTATGACACCTGCAATCCCTTTAATCACTCTCCATATCTCAGCGCGTCTATGGTGATATTGCCAAGAGAGTCGGGTATTAGGTCTTACCATTAACAATTTCGGACTTAATTTGCCAGAAATTTTCAAATCTGCTACCTCTAATCCGCTTAAAAATGCATTTGAAAATTCTTGTGCCATTGTTTCATCAATAACATAAAATCCGCCCCAAGGTCGGTTTAAATCGCTTGCAATTGCTTTTAAGCCGTGGGCATCAAGCAATTGTTTCATTTCATCAAAAACAGGTTCCATTTTCTAACAATATTCCTTTCCAAAATTATCAATAACTTGCTTGCTCCATTGTTTAATATTCTGTTCATCAATTTTAGGAACAACCAACAAAACTTTGCCATCATCAACAATGATATAATCCTTCAAACCTTTTACCAATGCCACCTTTTCATTAGGCAGATGTATCATATTATTTTGCGTATCTAGCAAAAATAAATTACTTGAATTCGATGCATTATTGTCTTCATCCTTTGGCATTACTTCATATAATGAAGCCCATGTACCCAAGTCAGACCAACCAATAGACGCCGGAATGGTATACACATTCGATGCTTTTTCCATAATGGCATAATCAATAGAAATATTCGGACTTGTTGGATATTTTGCTTGAATGAAATCGTTTTCTGCTGCAGTGCCATAATATGCTAATCCTTCTTTAAATATGACGGCTACATCTTTTGCGTGCGTTTCTAGCGCCTCAAGGATAGCTTTTACATTCCAAATAAAAATTCCCGCATTCCACAAATAAGATCCAGAATCGACATACATTTTCGCCTTTTCTAAAACAGGCTTTTCAAGAAACTGATTTACTTTACAAACACCCTCTTCATGGGCTTCATAATGAATGTATCCATATCCTGTATCGGGCCTTGTAGGGCTTATACCAAGAGTTAACAAAGCGTTGTTAGTTGAAGCAAAATTAATTGCCTGTTGGATGCGTAATTTAAATTCTTCTTCCTTTAAAATAAGTTGATCGGAAGGTGAAACCACAATATTTGCATTGGGATTGAGAGAATAAATTTTATAACAAGCATAAGCAATGCATGGTGCTGTGTTGTTTCTTGAAGGTTCAAGCAGAATATTTTGAATTGGAACTTCTGGCAATTGTTTTTGAACCAAATCTTTGTATTTCTCATTAGTTAATACAAACACATGATCCATTTCACAAAGCCCTTTAAATCTATTGGCGGTTTGCTGTAATAAAGATTCACCTGTACCTAAAATATCTATGAATTGTTTGGGATAACTCTCCCTACTTTTTGGCCAGAATCGGCTACCTAAGCCACCTGCCATTAATAATATATATGTATTATTCATTGTAATATCAATGATTTTTATTTATTAAAACTCAAATAAATTAGGTGTTGTTGTAAGTTCAAAATATCACTTTTTAAACACCAATCACAAAATAAAAGCCCATAACTTTGGTTAGGGCTTTAATAAAGGATATAAGGTTTTATCTATTCATAATAGATTGAACATCATGAATAGCCTCAATAACCAATCCACATATAAATTGGCTCATTTCCAAATTCATTTCAGTATGCATGGGTAACGATAATACAGAGGCGCAAAGCTCTTCTGATACAGGGAAATTTTCCTTTCCATCCCAAAAAGGTGAAAAGGCTTTTTGTTTGTGTAATTCAATAGGGTAATAAACCATTGAGGGAATACCTTTTTCTGCTAACTTCTTTCGAACTTCATCTCTAAAATTACCCTCAAATCCTTGAGGTGTTTTTAGCTTTAATGTGTATTGGTGGAATACGTGTGTACTTTGGGAATTTCTTTCAGGTATGGATACTAATGGATGATTGCCTAAAATTTCATCATACCAATTTGCTGCTTGATTCCTGGCTGTTTCGTATGATTTTAAATGTGGCAATTTTGCATTAAGAATTGCTGCTTGCATGGAATCTAACCTTGAGTTCACCCCAATCACATCATGTACGTATTGGATGCTTTGTCCGTGATTACAAATCATCCTAATTTTCTTTGCTAAATTTTCATCATTAGTCATTAATGCACCGCCATCACCATAACAACCCAAATTTTTGCTTGGGAAAAAGCTAGTTGTTCCAATTGTTCCCATACATCCTGCACCCTTTTTCTCGCCATTTTTGAAAGTGTATACAGCCCCTATTGCTTGTGCAGTATCTTCAATAACAAACAAGTTATGCTTTTGTGCTATGGCCATAATTTCGTCCATGTTTGCACATTGTCCAAACAGATGTACTGGAACTATTGCTTTTGTTTTAGGGGAAATCTTCGATTCAATTAAATCTGTATTGATGCAAAATGTGTTTGGATCTACATCTACCATTACGGGTGTTAATCCAAGTAGAGCGATCACCTCGGCTGTAGCAACATAGGTAAAAACAGGTAAGATAATTTCATCACCAGGTTTTAAATCAAGCGCCATCATGGCTATTTGTAATGCATCTGTTCCGTTGGCACAAGCAATGACATGATTTACCTGAAGTTCTTTCGCTAATGCATCCTCAAAACTTTTAATTTGAGGACCTTTAATAAACTGGGTGTTGCTAATTACCTCTTGAATGCCGGCATTAACTTCTTCTTTAATTTTTTCGTATTGACCTTTTAGGTCGACCATTTGAATTTTCATTTTATGTAATTTAATTTTAACACAATGGACACTATGTGGAACACAATGGCCACAAAGACTTTATTTTATTTTGTAAAAAATAACAGAAAAGTAAATTGGTTACAACTTTCCGTTAATTATTCTTTTTAAACCATCTTTAAGCAATAAAACATTAAAGTTAATCAATAGAGCTAACTTACACCCTGATAGCCTCAGATATGTTAGGGTTTGCGCGGCATGAATATCAGATAGACTTTCAACAGATTTTAATTCTAAAACTAGCTTATTCTCCAAAATTATATCGGCCCTGTATCCACAATCTAATTTTACAGTTTCATAAACCAAAGGAAGTGGCTTTTCCTTTTCAACATGTATATTATTTTTATTCAATTCATAAAACAAACATTCTTTGTATACTGATTCTAATAATCCTGGACCAACCGATCGATGTACTTTTATTGCAGAAGAAATTGCAATTGCTGATAATTCATTTTCAGTATAAGAAACCTTTGAGTTCATTGTGACTTCTTTGCGACCTTTGTGTTAATACAAAAATGGTCAAAAGAAGAATAACTTAGATTATGCGACTAACAACATTATCCTGTATTTGATATTTTTGATTTGTTTCAGGGCAAAACGCGATACCCGCTTCATCAAAATTCAATCTATGCCCGTACTCACTTACCCAACCAATTTGCTTAGCCGGATTTCCAACCAATAATGCATAATCTGGAACATTTTTGGTTACAACGGCACCCGCACCAATGAAGGCAAATGCGCCAATATCATGACCACATACAATGGTTGCATTGGCACCAATACTCGCACCCTTTTTTACAACAGTTTTTGCGTATTCACTTTTTCTATTTACAGCACTTCGCGGGTTAATCACATTTGTAAAAACCATTGAAGGGCCAAGGAAAACATCGTCTTCACAAATCACACCTGTGTATATGCTCACATTGTTTTGGATTTTTACGTTTTTACCCAAAACCACATCGGGTGATATCACAACGTTTTGGCCTATATTACATTTGTCTCCTATGGTACAATTAGGCATTACATGGCTAAAGTGCCAAATTTTAACGCCTTCTCCAATGATGCAGCCTTCATCAATAATAGCTGATTCGTGTGCGAAATAGTGATTCATTTTTTATTCTTTTATGAAGTTAGCTAGAAATAGCATGCTTCTGATACCTATTATATTTTCCAATCTAAAATAAAAACCAATTAAATCTATTGCGTCTAATTTAAAAACTAGGCATTTTTCAACTTTATAAAATATTTTACTGGTCCTGATTTAGCCATAAATGGTTTTTCAATCAATACGAAAAACAAAACACCGAACAAGTAAACAATGGGTAAACCAATCAATGCTTGTATCAGGAAGGTAGTTTCAAAACCAGTAGTTGAAAACAGAAAGGCCAACTGAAGAGAAAGCAAATAAATAAGAGGGTAATGAATTAAATAAATAGAATAACTAAATACCCCTACTTTACTCATCCAGTTTATGGAGAAAAACTTTCTTACACCTTCATGTTTCAAGACACCAAATACCAACATCAAAATCGCAAATGGCATTCCCAGTTTTTGATAAAAACCACCTTTCAAACAAACAAGTATCAAAACAATTCCCATCATAAAAGTAAGCAATGCAAGTGATTGACTTAATTGAGGAGGATGCTGGTATAAATCGGCACATAGTATGCCTGCGAAAAAATATTGAAAGAAATTCAGAAAACTTTGATGCAGGTGAAAGGCTTGTAAATCGATGCCAATTTGCAGAAAAGGAGCAATGAACATCAAGGCAAAAAACACCAACCTCCTATATTGAATGGCACTTTTGAAATATATCCAAAGTATAAAAGGTGCCAACAGATAAAATTGAATTTCAATTTCCAAACTCCAAGCAACAGGCAATACATTGCTCCAGTTTCCAAAAACCAAATTGTGACAATAAAATATACTCGCAAAAAAATGACCCAATCCTTGAAATTCCTGCACTTGAAACCATGCATTCAGAATAAATACCACGCCCAGTGCTATCCAGTAAGGAGGAGAAATTCGCTTCAATCTTCGGAAGTAAAAGTCTTTAAGGGGTAAGCTTTCAAAAGTTTGTTTTGCAAAAGGCAGAGCGATGATAAATCCACTTAAACAAAAAAAAATAAGCACACCAACAGGGCCTTTTGACATCAAATAAAATAGAAAATTTTCTTTCCGCATGGTGGAGTAATCGAAGCGCGGAAGTGTCTTTACAATGCTCATCAGGACATGACTAAATATTACAAGTAAAATAGCCAAAAACCGAAGGCCGTCAATTTCAGGCAATACCTTTTGGCCAGCCTCACGATTGATGATAGTACCTGAAATTTTCATGTCGAAAAAACAAACATGCTTCTATTTATTTCTTTAAATCCTTCAAATTGCGGTGTTCGTAAATCCTTTCAATAATATCGACCACTTTCAATCCTTCCAAGGCATTTGCGGTGATAGTGTCTTTTCCACCAAGCGTATTTACAACATTTTCTATCACATAATGGTGGTTTGCGGCACTACCTTTAAATGGACCATAATCATTAGGGGCGTTGGTAGGCGGTAATTCAGGCATAGTATAGTTTTCAATATGGCAATATTCTACTTCGTTCATGTATTGTCCGCCTACTTTGTAACTTCCTTTGGTTCCAACAACTGTAATAGAACTTTCCATGTTGGTATCCCAAACAGATGTGCTGAAATTAATGCAACCCAAACCACCATTAACAAATTCAAAATTTACCACTCCACTGTCTTCAAACTCTGTATTGTTTGCATGGGTAAAATCTGCAAAAGTGGCTTTAATATTTTTTATATCACCAAAGACCCAGTACATGATATCAATGAAATGAGAAAATTGGGTAAATAAAGTACCTCCATCTAATTTAAGTGTACCTTTCCATCCGCCTGCTTTGTAATACCTATCATCTCTATTCCAGTAACAATTTACCTGAACCATCAAAACCTCACCAATAGTTTTGTTGCCAACCACTTCTTTCATCCATTTGCTAGGGGGACTATAGCGGTTTTGTTTTACAACAAATACCTGTTTGCTTACCTGTAATGATTTAAAAATAACTGCCTCACATTCTGCCTTCGTTAACCCCATTGGTTTTTCAATTACCACGTGGTACCCGGCTTCCAAACATTTAATAGCATAAGGGCAATGGTAACCATTAGGAGTAGCAATGTTCACTACATCAGCTTCCACTTTAGCATCAAGAAATGATTCTATTGAGTTAAAGTATTTTGCTCCTTTTGGAAATAATTCATGCTGGGTAATTTGTTCATTTACATCAACAATAGCCACCACTTCTGCTCCAGGAAAATCCTTCGCAATGGTAGCATGTCTACGACCAATATGTCCAAAACCTATGACAGCAAACTTGATATTTTTCATAATAACCGCTAAATAATTGTTCTGATAATAATTCTAAAATAATTTGATAGGCTTGGATTTGAAATAAACTTTTGATTTAGTTTAATCTTTTCAGGCATAATTTCATTGATATAGGTTTGTTCGGGATCTTTAGACAAAGCCAAAATTTCATTTTCATTTCTGAACGCTATTGATGCTTCGTCTGTAATGCCCGGTCGAACCGATAAAACTTTTAATTGTTCTTTATCATATAAATCAACATATTTCCGAACCTCAGGTCGGGGTCCCACTAAGCTCATTTCTCCCACCAAAACATTAAAGAGTTGAGGCAGCTCGTCCATTTTATATTTCCGAATATAAAATCCAGAATTGGTAATTCTTGGATCTCTTCCACCAACAGTAAGCAGTCCAAGTTTATCTGCATTAACTCTCATAGATCTAAACTTAAAAAGATTGAAATCTTTCCCATTCAAGCCTACTCTTTTTTGAATATAAAAAATAGGCCCAGCAGAATCAAACTTCACCCATAAACAAAGCAAAATCAAGAGAGGGGATAAAACTATTAAACCCAAAAATGAGAACAGAATATCTAAAAATCTAAGCATTTGAAACCGACATCACTTTTTGGTAAGAATCAATTACAGATTGAATAACATAGTCAACCTGTTCAGAGCTTAATTGAGGATAAATTGGGAGAGAGATTTCTCTTGAATAATTATCAAATGCCACTGGATAATCCTCTATTTTGTATCCCAAATTTTTAAATAAAGTTAACATTGGCATAGGAATGAAATGCACATTCACGGCCACACCTAACTTAGCAATTTCATCTATAATAGCATCTCTTTGGGCTTCTGTTACATTTTTCAAACGAAGTGCATAAAGATGATAGGAAGATTGAATTCTATGATTGTCTTGCGGTGGAAGTTGTGTCCAACTTAATTTAGAAAAGGATTGAGAATACGCATCGAAAACGCGCTTTCTTTCCAATAATAAATTATGGTCGTATTTCCTTATTTGGGCTAATCCAATAGCAGCACATACATCGGGCATATTTATCTTCAAACCGAGATCAATAATATCATACCTCCAACCGCCTGCTTTACTTTTAGAAAAGGCATCTTTTGTTTGGCCATTTAGGGTCATCATTCTTAAATACGCATATTCATCTGCGTTGTTAAAGGGAGATGGTAAATTTAAACAAATGACTCCACCTTCTGCGGTGGTAATATTTTTCACAGCATGAAAAGAAAAAATAGTAATATCGGTTAACACACCTGTTTCTATTCCAGATATTTTTGCACCAATAGAGTGGGCTGCATCTGAAACTACCAAAATACGATTCAACTTAGATTGAACTTCGTTTTGTGGCTTAAATTTTTCTTGAATATCTGGGCGATTAACAAGATTATTTATTGCTTCGTAATCACAAGGCCATCCTGCGATATCAACAGGCATAATCACCTTTGTTTTTTCTGTAATTTTTTGAGCAATTTTAGATTCATCAATGGTGAAATCATCTTTCACATCAACCATTATTGGTTTGGCTCCGCAATGCAGAACAGCTAAAGCAGTTGCACTATAGGTGTATGCAGGAACAATCACTTCATCGCCTTCTTTTACACCAAACCATTTGAGCATAAGCATTGCACCAGAGGTCCATGAATTTACACATAATGCTTGAGGGCAAGAGGTTAGTTTAATAACTTCTTCTTCTAAGGCTTTTACCTTTGGACCAGTTGTAATCCAACCTGATTGCAGGGAGGCAACAACTTCGTCAATGATATCCTGATCGATATAAGGTGGGGAAAATGGGATATTCATATTTTTTTTATCATTATTAGTGCGTCTGAAATTTTTGATTGTTCTATCCAACCACTTTTCTTGTATGCATTGATGGCTTGCAAGTTATTATCCTTAACAGAAAGAGTCAATATTTTAATATTTTCCTTTTTAGCTCTTTCTTCAAACTCCTTTAATAAAATGCCACCAATACCTTGGTTTTGACTGTTTGCATTTACCCCAATCACCACCAAACCAAAACGCGGGTAAAGTTCTTCTCTTTCATGGATTGACAAGGGCTTTGCCTTGGATTTAAAGCCAAATTTTGAAAGTAAATTCTTCCAAATGAAACCGTATCTTTTTCTATTTTCGGGATGAAATAATAGCCAGGGCCTTTGGAGAAAAGACAAGATAAATTGATTGAAACTGTATTGAGTGATTGATGTTGAAGCGCCATGTTGGGTATGATCTAACACCATTACTCCACCACAATAACCAATTACTTTACCGTCCTTTTCAATATGAAATAAAATTCCTCTTGAATCATAAAGGTACCAAGAGAACATTTTCTTTAAAAACTGAAAACCTAGTTTAGAGGAAAGAGAATCTGGAAATGCAGATTGGTGGCATTTTGAAATTCCCAAAAGGCTTTGAGCTTCGCTGGTAATCACATTCATACTAATTCAATTCTTCTATTTTTTTATAAAAGGTAGTGGCAATATTACCTCTGCTAAAGTTAGTGCTAACGTATTTTTTTCCATTTTCACCCATTTCAGAAACTAGGCTTCGATTGAAATAAATTTGTTTGACAACTTCAAAGAGTGCGTCAGAATTTTCAGGTTCGAAAAATAAACCTGCTTTTCCCTGTTCTATAAACAAGTTGCGCGCTTCACCGTCAACACCCAATAAAATAGGTCTACCCATAGCAAGGGGTTCAAATAACTTAGAAGGAATTGCACCTAAGAAAAGGTCATTCTTTTTAAGGGGAACAATGTATGCATTGGAGGCAGCAATTGCTTCAGACATTTCTGACCGCGGAATATTTCCAATAAAAATCAAATTCTTTAATTGATATGATTCACATTTTGCTTTTAATCGAACCGATTCAGGTCCATCCCCAATAATAACAAATGAAATATCTTTTAAATCAGAGGCTTTATGCGCGGCATCTAATATCACATCAAGTCCTTGAGCAATACCTAAAATCCCTGCATACATCAATACAAATTGTTCTTCTCCAATTTGATGTTTCTTCCTGAAATTACTTCCAGAAGCCCCTACATTAAATTGATCAAAATCAATTCCATTAGGCACCCAAACAGTATTCACCGATGGAAATCGCTTAGAGATATTTTGAACTATTCCTTGGGTTTGACCACTTACCAAAACAGATTGTTTGTAAAGAAATTCCTCCAAACCATAGGAAACTGCGAGTAGAGTTTTATTGTTTACTACTCCTAGTTTTTCCGCTGTTTCAGGCCAAAGGTCAGAAACATTAAAAATCAATTTTGACCCTTTAAACCATTTCAACATAACTGCGCTTAATCCCAAAAATAAGGGTGGAGATTCGCATAGGATAAAATCATGCTTTGAAATCCTAAATAATCCGGTAAACAAAGAAGAAAATACGAAAGAAAAGTAATTGAGTAAACGCAATACAAACGCAGGGTTCTTGGAAATAAAAATAGAGGAACGATAAATTTGAATCCCTTGATCTTCTTCTTTAACAAACCACCTACCTTTATATGCTGGAAAAATCTCCATTTTAGGATAGTTAGGCATAGCTGTTAAAACAGTTACCTCTGCACCCAATTTTTGCAAATGCCTTGCAAGCGATTGTAATCTATTCTGAGGTGCCCCAGTTTCAGGAGGAAAGTATTGTGTAAGTAATAGGATTTTCATATTTCAAGCAAGTGTTTGCAAATACTTGCACAAGCTTCTCCATTCCCATATAAATTTTTTGCTTCAGGAAAAGATTTGCCTAATAATGTATTAAAAGTTTGAGTAATTAATTGTGCGTTTGTTCCCACAATAAAGTTGTATCCATTATCCACCAGTTCAACCCACTCAGTTTGTTCTCTAGTGGTTATGCAAAATTTTCTAAAAAAGAATGCCTCTTTTTGCAAGCCTCCACTATCTGTAATTACCAAGCTGCAGTTTTTAAGCAATTGAATCATATCAAAATATCCAACAGGGTCTATGATGGTGAAATGAGTAACCAATCCGCTGGCTTCAATAATTTTGCGTGTTCTGGGGTGAAGTGGCAAAACAACTTGATGGGTTCGATGAATTTCATTGAGTGAATAAACCAAGTCTTTTAAATTCTGTGGATTGTCTGTATTCTCGGCACGATGGATAGTAGCAAGCAAAAAATCTCCTTTTACGAGATTCAGTTGTTTGAGAATATTCGACTTCTCATCAGCCAACTTAGCATAAAAGCGCGCTGCATCTTCCATTACATCACCACTATTTATGATTTTAGTTTTAAACTTATCAAAACCTTCATTTTTCAAATTATCAATAGCAGTAGTTGTTGGGCAAAACAAATAAGAACTTATTCTATCCGTTAAAATTCGATTGATTTCTTCGGGCATTTCCATGTTAAAGCTCCTCAAACCAGCCTCAACATGTGCCACCTTTATGTGCATTTTACTCGCGGCCAATGCCCCGGCTAAAGTTGAATTGGTATCTCCATAAACTAAAACCAAATCTGGCTTTTCAGAAAGCAATATTTTTTCAATACCTTCTAGCATTTGCCCTGTCATTGCACCATGTGATAGCCCGTTGATATTTAAATTATATTGGGGCTTAGGAATATCCATTTCATCAAAAAAAATGGAAGACATTTTATCATCAAAATGCTGTCCGGTATGAACAATAATCTCCTCTATGGATTCATACTTTTTAATTTCTCTTGAAAGGGCGGCCGCTTTTACAAATTGGGGTCGGGCACCCACTATAGTTATAATCTTCATTGTTAATTTTTCAATTCAACCTGTGAGGCATAAGAGGCTATTTCACTCATGGTTCCAAACCACAATTGTTCGCCATATTTTTGTTTTAATACTGTTAACAGCGTATCCAAATAATTCATGTAAACCTCATCTACACCATCATAAAGAACATGACCTGCCAGGCTTTTTGCAACATGTGCTTTTATGGATAATAGGCCATTGTGTTCAATAATCTCGATGGCACGGTCAATACTTCTGGTTGCATTAAAATTTGCAGGTAGATGAATAAGTTTTCCGTTAGCAATTCTTTCAGGATAAATCATTGAAACACCTTTTAACCCGCTCATGTTAGATTTTGCATCCTTAGAAACCGGTGTAAACAAATCTCTAGATGAGGCCAAGAAGGAAAAATTATCGGCTACCATCGCATTTATTAAATTTTCAGGAGCTAACCAATTGGGAGGACACAAACCTTTTTGAAAATTTAGTCCACATGCTTTAAATTCTCCCTCAATTTCAGCCAAAATATTCTCAAAATCATTAAATGACTGTTTTTGAAATTCTAGGTTAGTGAGTAAGCCCTTGTGTACATGATGTAAACCATGAAAGGCAATTTCAGTATTTGGCATTTTTTTCAAGTACTCAACAAATTCAGGATGTTTACGCAATTGCATAGTACCTTTAGGCATTACTGGAGCCAAATAAATTTTATCCCTTAAAACAGGAATTTTACTAAGAATTTTATAGGTTGGAAATGGATTCACCATTCTCCAATCAGCAGTTAAAAAAATAGTTAATTTTAACTCCGGATGCCTAAGAAGTAAATTCTCCACTAAACCCAAAGCACCTTTTTCCAAATCACCACCTGCTTCATATGCATTGGATGATTTCCCTGGATGTACATCATCCATACTAAAACATATAGCCGCCTTTTTTCCTGGCGGCAAAAAATTTTGAATTACATTTTGATTATTTGTCATAGCAACTTCCATTCAATTCCTAAAATTTTGGCTTTTTCAACTATTTGGGCAAAGTCTTCTCTTACCCTTTTAATGTTCATATAACTTTCTGGGTGGATCAAAACAACTACATCTCTTTCTTTTGCAGCTTCTATCAGGATTTCAACAGAATTGAAATTTTCATCCCTGTATTCATCTTCCAACCAAAAAACATTTTCAAAATAACCATTCACATCAAATAAATCCTGAATGTTACTTGCTATTCCATTACCGCAAGGGAAGTCAACCTGTAATTGTTTGACCCATATTTTATATTTTTCAGGTTCATAGGGTGAATAATGAAATTTCCCTAAGGTATAATATCCTGAGCCATATTTAGAAATGGTCTTGATTTTAACCTTTACCAAATGCTCAAAACAATCTATTTCATTTTTAACGGTTTCATAACTTCTGCTATTCTCAAAATGCAATCCCAATTGGTGTCCGTGATCAGCATAATATTTAACTAAATCTTGAGTAGGCAGGTTACACAACCTATGGTAAAAGGTAGCCTTTACATTAGATTCATTGAAAACCTTTAAAAATTCTTTCAAATGGTCTAAATAGCCAAACATTCTTGGCGCAAGGGGGTAGTAATTTTCAATTATTTTAGAAGTTATCTTCCTAATAATCGTATGATTTCCATATGGCTTTTCAACATCGACGCGCAATAAGAATGCCATTAGTTATTTATTTAATTTGTTTAAGTAACCAATTTTCGAAATGACCGCTTTGAACTTTCCATTAGGGCCTCTTGGTATCTGGGGCACCAATTCAATTTCAACATGAACGATTCCCAATTTTATTTTAAAAGCCTCAAGGATTTCATTTCTCGAATTATCATTAAAATGACCATCTGAAACAATTTTTAAATGAAATTCTTCGTAGTCAACTTGTACAACCTGTACTTCAGCTATTCCTGAAACATTTGCAAAAAACCTATTAAAACTGCTCAACTGCCTGCCATCTCTTAATGTTACAATATCATCAATCCTGCCAATAATCTCTTCAATAACAGGCAAGTTTCTTCCACATTCGCAATTTTGATTTTGAGACAAAATTGCAAGGTCACCAATTTTATATCTAATCAATGGTTGATCAAAATTCAAAAGCCCAGTGGAAACAATTTCAGCAATTTCTCCAGGTTTGGCAGGATTACCATTTTTATTTAACAATTCAACAATGCCAATGTCTGGTGATACATGATATGATCCAAATTCGCAGTTTGTAATTAAGCCACAAGCTTCCACTGAACCATAACCGTCAAAAGTTTCACATTTATAAACCCTTCTGAATGTATCACGCATTTCGGTAGTGAGTTTTTCAGAACTGGTTATAACAGCTTTTAGTGGCTTTACTTTAAGCCCCAATTCTTCAATATACGATGCCAACAAATAATTACTTATTGCATAACCAGTCATATATTCAATATCGTATTTATTAATCGCATCAACATAATTGTAGGCATTTTCCTTTTTTAAATGTGCGATAGAAAAATAGACCTGTTTTTCGAAAAAATTATATCTATAAAAAGGAGGCTTGGTTTGATTACTGTGAACGACATTTCTGCCTCCAATCATTCCTCGTGCCATTTTCTGGTGAATATTTGCGAAATTTCGACCTCTAATTTCAAATCCTGCACTATATTTTTGATGAAACTTTTTAGAAAAATAGATACTTGTTGGAGTACCGGTGCTACCACTTGTGGTAAAGAATTCTCCATCAGGATCTAATTCATTTGACAACAAAGAAGTTTTGCAAAAGGCTCTCACATCTGCCTTTTCTAAAATTGGCAATTTTTCTAAATCACTTAATTTGAAATTTTCAAAATCTGAAGAGGCAAATCCATTTTTTGTATAAAGATCTTGGTAAAATGGGACTGTTCTAAATGCATGCTGTACCATTTTATTAAGTTCAATATTTAAGTAGTCATTCCATTGCTCCTTAGAATAATTGTTCCTTTCTTTGAATTTCTCTAGTTCTTGAATAAAAACGCCACCAAATCTGCGCTTTTTCCAAAAATAACCAAAACAACTAATTGCTATATTCTGTATGAAAATTGGCAAATGATGATATAACCTCTCTTTTATGTTCATGCTTGCAAAACCTCTGTAAACAAACTCATTTGACTATTTAAAACAACTCCCAACTCATATTTTTCTTTTACATGCTTCATGGCCTGAATTGAAACTGATTTTTTCAAATTTGGATCATGTATTAATTTTGATAACCACATTACGATTTCTGCGGAGTTATTAGGTTCCACCAAAAACCCTGTTTCACCATGAATAATTGCATCTGGAATTCCACCAACATTTGTTGTGATAACTACATTTCCAAAACTCATTGCTTCCAAAATGCTAATAGGCAATACCTCAAATTCAGTTGGCAAAATATAAAAATCGGTATCTGAGAATATTTTATCCTTCTCAAATTCCTGAACAAAACCATAAATATCAAACAAATCACAAATGTCTTTATCCTCTTTGATGATATTTTTTACATTATCTAGTTGGCTGCCAATTCCAGCAATTATGTATCTACACTTTACCTCTTTACTCAAAGCTCTAGCAGTATCAATAAAGGTATAGATCCCTTTATCTTTTTCTACTCTTGCTAAATAAGTAATCACAATTTCGTTTCCCTTCTTTTTATCTTCGGACTTCCTAACTCTGAAATTTACAGGGTTGGGAATGTCATACAAGTTAATTCCAGGGAAATTGGATTTAAAATAAGTATACCAAAAACTTGTGCCGGCCATTACTGCATTTGGAATTTTCATGGAAATAGGCACCAAAAACCTATTGAGCCAATTTTTATTGTGAAACATAATAAAATGTCCACCAACAGGATTAATCACAGATTTAACCCCACATAACCTCGCAATTAAACAATAAAGTGTTTTATCGTAAAAACCCCAATAGGATGATGTCATTACATAAACAACAGCAACTTTTTTAAAAATTAACACATATATGAAATGCATTTTCATGAGAACACTTTGCAGAGCTCTCAATAATTTACTCTCACCCCAAGTATAAGAAGTGTTAAAATGCAAGATATTTGGATTATTAAATAATCCAAATTCATAAAACATCATTGAAATCATTCCCATTCCCCCTGCAGATGATGGATTAGGAACAGCATATAGAATACGTACTTGTTTATTTTCCATATCCCTCCATACATTTCTCCAAAGCTGTTTTCATGTCAATTTTGGGTTTCCAATTCAAATCAGTTCCAGCCTTAAGTATAGATGCAATCACATCTGGGTAATCATTTTTTCTAACTAAACCTCTATCAGAAACCGGCTTTTGTGTACCAGCAATTTCTTGAATTTTATCTATCAATTCTGAAATGGTATAGGAAACTCCCATTCCGATATTATATGCTTCAGGTTCCAACTTTCCATTAAAGGTTTTTAAAAGCGCTTCAATAAAATCATCAATATACAAATAGTCTCTTTTTTTTGGGATTAAATCATTCACCACAATTTCTTTTTCTTCCATCACTTGTTTAATGAGCATAGGAATTAAAAAATCTTCTTTTTGTCCTTGTCCAAAAATCACAAATGGTCTAATGATGGTTCCCTTTAAAGAAAACTCCCTTGAATAGAATTTGCAGACCTCTTCGCTCAAGCGTTTCGACAATGCATATGGATTAGCGGAAGCTATTGGATGCTTTTCATCAATAGGCAAATATTGGGGCATACCATACATGTATGAACTTATATAGGTGTAGGAGGCTTGATGCCTTTTACAAAACTCAAGTACTTGTGAAGTACCTGCAACAATATTATCTAAATAATCTGGGGTATTCGACCAACTTTCAGGAATGGTTCCAGAAGCTGCTAAGTGAAACACATGGTGAATTTGCAAATTCTCAAAAGGCTCAAATGTGGCACTTAAACGCACATTTCCATTTGCGCGACTCAGTTCAAACACTTGATGTTTTTGTCCTTTCAAGGCCAGACAAAGAGCCTTGCCAATAAACCCCGCAGAACCTGTAACTAGAATGTTCATTTAAGGAATACATCCCTTTCTGTCTCAAACTTTTCAATAGCAACATGATAATCATCTGGTCTGCCAATATCAAGCCAGTAGCTTTCATGTGTTTTTACGGAAGCTGGATTCTTGATTTTGATTAAATCGAGCATTAAGTTATCAAATCCATAAAAAGTATCTACTGGAATGATATCCAATATGCCTTTATTCGCCATATACACCCCCATACTTACTTCAAATTTGGTTTTTGGCTTTTCTTTAAAATCGGATAACTTTTTATTATCACCTACAATCAATACTCCATAATCATTGATATGCTCTCTAACAAAGGAGGAAACTGTAAAAATATTATTTTGGCTTACATGAAAATCATAAAATTCACCAAAATTTACATCTGTGAGCACATCTCCATTCATGATTAAGAAGTTCTCAGGCAAATCTTTAATTAATTTTAAAGGCCCCATGGTACTTAAGGGCTTGTCTTCCATGCAATAATCAATGGTAATACCCATTTTAGTTCCATCTCCAAAAAAGGCCTTAATCAGTTCGGCTTGGTGATTCACGGAAATGGTAATATGAGAGAATCCATAATGAACCAATTGCCTAATAATAACTTCTAAAATTGGAAACTCACCAATTGGCATCAGGGGTTTTGGTAAAACCCAAGTGTAGGGGCGCAGGCGGGTTCCTTTTCCACCAGCGAGAATAACAGCTCTTTTAGACATTGTATATGTTGGCTTTATATTTTTTCAAATTTTCAGGATCCATAAACCACTTCACTGTTTCAATCAGACCTGTTTTGATATTGTATTGAGGCACAAATCCAGTTAATTGGTTTATTTTAGTGTTATCACACCAAAGTCTAAACACTTCAGATTTTTCTGGTCTAATCCGTTGTGAGTCTTCCACAATTACAGCATCAGATTGCATGATATCTTTAATGGTTTCAAAAACTTCGAGCATGGTTATTTCATAATTTGACCCAATATTTATCACCTCTCCTTCAACTTTTTCAGCATTGGCAATAGCCAAAAATCCCGCACAGGTATCCAACACAAAGTTTAAATCCCTTGTAGGTCTTAAGTCGCCTAATTTAATTTCCTTAATCCCATTTGCCAATTGTGTGATAATTGTTGGGATAATTGCTCTAGCAGATTGGCGAGGTCCATAAGTATTAAAAGGCCTTGCAATAACTAATGGTAAATTAAATGCATTAAAATAACTCATTGCCATGGCATCGGCCCCAATTTTTGACGCGCTATAGGGAGATTGAGGTTGAAGAGGATGTTTTTCATCAATTGGAACATACTTAGCAGTTCCATATACTTCACTGGTTGAGGTATGAATAACTCTTCCCACCTTGTTATGATGAGAGGCGAGACAAATGTTTGAAGTGCCTTTGATGTTGGTATCAATGTAACTCTCTGGTGAATGATAGGAATAAGGAATTGCAATAAGTGCTCCCAAATGGAAAACAATATCCATTCCCGTGGTTATTTGGAGGCAATAATGGTAATCTCTGATATCACCTGTAACAATTTCTAAATTGGGATGTTCAAATCCATCTAACCAACCCCAAAAATTAAATGAGTTATATAAACAAAGGGCTCTAACCTGATATCCATTGGCTAAAAGTGTTTCAACCAAATGTGAGCCGATAAATCCATCAGCCCCAGTAACCAATACTTTTTTCATTGTATTTGAATTCATATTATGCGTGTGATTTTTCCAAACTAAAATATTTCGACAACTTCTGAATGAGCTTTTCAACTTGCACCTCGAGCGCTGATTCTTTTGCTCTATCACGGGCATTTTGAATCAATTTCATTCTTTGATCAGGCTCACTAATCATCTCTTCAATTTTTTGTGAAAGGTCTGTACTATTTGCAACTTCGGCAAATAAAAGTTCTTTCCCATGGGTTAATAAATGCGGAATACCCCCAACAGGTGTAGAAATAACAGGAAGTGAGTTTGCCATTGCTTCCCAAATGGTGCGAGGAAATCCTTCATGATAAGAAGGAATTACATAAATATCAGCCATACGATACATGGCATTTAACTCTTCACCAACCGACTTTTTTCCATGGAAATATACTCTACCATCCATTCCATTTTCTTGTGCAAAACTTTGCAATAATTTTTCAACTGGTTTTTGCAGGTTATCTTCCCAAGCTACAAAATGAACACTTATATTTCGGCCATTTTTATTCAAAATTGAAGCGGCCTCAATGAGTTCCTTTAAACCCTTTGCTAAATCAAGTCTACCAGTATATAATAACTTCACTTCTTTTTCAAGACAGGTATTTTCACGGATATAAAAGTCACCTAAAGTTAGGCTCGAGGTGGTCATTAGTTCTATGTTAGCATTTAAATAAGTATATTTCTCCTTTAACGCAATTGAATTAGCGTAAACCATTGCCTTAGGAAGAATTCGTCTCAGCTGGTGATCATTTCTTTTAAGTAAAATGGCAATTGGAATAAGTCTATACCATGGCTGCACCAGATGTTTTATTCCTGTGGCATAATCACCTACCAACAAAATTGTAACATTAGTTTTCTTTTGAAAATAATTAAACATAAATGGGACAAGAGGACTTGGGGCACGTAGCAAAAGAATATCACATGAGGCGACATCTTGATTGATTTCTTTTGCAAATTTTGAAGGAAATAATAATCGGTCCCATGCGGGTGATTTCTTACCCATTGAACAAAATTTAATTTTGGGATGTAAGATCAAAAAATCATACCCACCAGCGTTTGTATCGGGTTCTTCATGCAAAAAAAGTCTCAATTCACTCACCTGATCTGCAAGTGCATTCAAAAAAACGCCTATATAGGATGGAACAAAAATTTGATCGTTCTTTTTTAAAACAGGCACATGGTAATGGTATCCTAGAATCATTCTTTTTTAGTCTATTTTATTAAATAACTCCTGAATATAACAAAACTGAAATCCTGCATTTTGCGCAAATAGTTCATCCCTTTTCCTATCACCAATATACAGAGTTGCAGTTGCAGGTATTCCTGTTTGTAGCGACCTAATTTTTTCGAGTACCAACGTTTTTGGCTTTTCATAGCCTTTGCCATATTTACCTGAAATATGAATATCCTCCGTAGCAAAAAAGCGATCAAGTTTTAGTGCATGAAACTTCTCCATTTGCAACTTTTCGCGACCATCGCTTAGTAAAAATAGCTCATAAGTATTTTTAGCATCCATTAAAAGTTGAAATATTCTGTTGCTGAGTTGTAATTCTGGCTTATGCTCTCTAAACAGTTGTAAAGATTTCTGAATGATATCTTCACGCTCAGAATCTGGAACTTGAAAGAAATGCAAACACTCGTCAAATATGTATGGATAAGAACTCCCTTTCTCAAGCCACCTCCCTAACATAAAATCTAACATAGGTAACTTTTGACATGTTTCAAAGTTGAAACTTTCTACAATAGCTGTATAGGCAGATTTGATAAAATCAAATTCATCATATATTGTTCCATCCAAGTCAAAACCAATTGCCTTAACTTCTTGCCAATTGATTTGATTAGACAAATACTTCATTGTAATAACGGTACATTTTTAAATCCCACTTAATTGGAAGGGGGTGAATTTCATTTCCTTCAATAAGGTGACTAATCATCAAAGACACCCAATTTTCTGATGCAGCAAAGCCAAGTGCTGATCCACCGCCCAAACGTGGATTAATTTCAGTAAATTTAATTTCACCATCAGGTGTTTCAAAACACTGAAGATTTATTGGCCCTTTAAATTTTATTTCTGAACAAATTTTCTTTACCCATTTTTCAATTTCAGGGTGATAAACTGTTACACCATTGGTTGATTTACCATCTCTTACCTGCAGACGTTTTCTTGGTATAATGTATACTGGGACACCCTCCAAATTGCAAAATACATCAATGGTATATTCAGTACCATTTAACAGTTCCTGCGAAATCATTCCTTCCATATCCAAAGTCGAAGGATCAGGATGGATAAGTATGCCTTTCCCTCCTCTACCATTCCGGGGTTTAACCAAGGGAAATTCAAAATTTAAGGAAGTGTTTGGTTGGGGCACACCTATTTTTTTAAAGAACTGAAAAGTTTTCCATTTATCTTGAAAAACAGCAATGGTTTCTTTATCCGAAACCAAAATATGAACCCCAAGTTTGGCATAATCCTCTCTCTGTTCGGCCCATTTAAGGATGGTTTCATCTAGCGTTGGAACCACCACATTGATATTCTTATCCCGAATGATGGTTTGCGTGATGTCCCATAAATTTGGGTCTCTGAATTTCGGGAAAACGATAAATTCATCTGCTTGATAAGAGGCGGCACATTCTTCTATGTCTGAAGCAATGGCTCTGGCTCCAGCACTTTTCACTGCTTTTATCATAAATCCAGAAATGAGGGTACCGGAAGCCTCGAGTAAAAAATTGTATTGCATGAAATATTATTTTAGGCTTGATTCATATCTCATTTTTCGCTGCTCTTCTTTAATTTTTGTTTCTGAAAGAATAGCCAACGATATAATGAAAAATAAAAGGAGAGTTGAAAACTCTAATGTTAATAGCGTTACATGGAATATAAAGGTAGAAATGGCGATTGCCACATAAAATGAATCATTTTTTAAACGAAACATTCCAAAACTCAAATAGGAAAACATACCTAAAATAACTTGTCTAAGCCAAATAATAACTCCAATTAAGCTAATTATTCCACCACCAATTATAAATGATAGGTATTGGTTGTGAATATTTAAATTCCTACCATCAATATTTACATAAATATTCCTAAATCCTTTTCCAATAGGATGTTGCACCAATTGATTGAATGCGGCATAAATCATATCGAATCGCATACCTGTTGTTCTTTCCTGATATTCCGTATCATTTATATCAAAGCGTTGGCTGAGTGCATCACTTTCTTGTAATAAATTATCAACAGCCAGGTATGCCACGATTAAAAATGGTAATAAAATAAAAACCTGTCGTGAAATATTTTTCCGCTGAATAACCAATAACAGCAATAAACCCGATAGGGTAAAAAGAGTATTGCTTCGAGATTCAGATAAAAAACAAGCAATTGCAGCGATTCCGATTCCGAAATAACCCCAAATTTTCATATTATTATTTTTATAAAAAAAATAAATACTGGTAAACAAACCTGCTATTGAAATATTCATCCCCACAAAATGGTGGTTAATAGCATCCCCTTCTATGAAAAGTGCGCTATATGCGTTAATACTTCCTCCAGAAAAAATTCGGTCAAACATATATTTCACCCAATAAATGAATGATGAAATAAAGAATACCATGAGGGCATTCCGTCCAATGGGTGTAGCAAAAAAGGTTGTCATACCAAGTGCCCCTGTCATCAATAAACTAAAGGCAATTGTTCTTGATACAGAATCCATTTCATTATTAACTATTCCTGCTATAATATTTCCAAGCAGCATAATCATCAAACCCTTGTATATATTTGAATCTTTACTTTGATTAGGATATTGAAATAGCATTAAAATCCCAACAATAATAAAGCCTAACCTACCAATGGTAAGTGGCCCCAAACTTACTGTAGGAAGTTTATGATCAATTGACTCAATAAAGGTTGGAATCAGTAAAACCAAATACCATAACTGTGCACTTTTTTTCATTGTTATCTATTTAGGTTTTCTGAAACTGTGTGTTCCAATTTCAAGGCCGCGGCCTCTACGGTATTTTCTTTTAGTAATTCCAGAATATTCTTTGTTTTAAGCTCCCTGGCTTCTATATTATTTTGAACTTCCAAAACCGCATTTGCAATTGCTTCTGGACTCTTAACAGGAATAAACCAAACATGGGAATCATTTAATATTCCGGGAATTCCTCCAACACTGGTAGTAATAACAGGCGTGCTCACAGCAGCCGATTCCCATATTGAATGCGGAAATCCTTCGTGATAGGAAGGAAGTACATAAATATCATGGGAATCATATAAATCCAATAGTTCTTTCCCAAAACTTACAAAACCAGTAAACCTAACCCTATCTTTGATATGGTTCCAAAAAGGTAATTTTTCAAAATTACTTTTTAAATCAGCACTCAAATCGCCTGTAAAGGTAAGGGAATAAGAATCAATCTGCTTGTTCAATAAGTATAGTGCTTCTAGTAATTCAAATATCCCTTTATCGGCTACCATTCGTCCGCAAAAGAACAAGGAAACCTCTTCACCTACCACTTTATTCTTCCATGGTCTCAATTCATCTTGTTTAATGGTATTGGTTGGTATAAACTTACTTTTAACCCCAAATAGTGAAAGAATTTCTTCATTCACTTTAGGCGAATTCGCTAACATTATAGCTTCACTAGCTATTTTACCAAATTCAAGTTTTCTAATAATAAACATGATATAGAGGTAAAGTCCAGTTAAATCGAATTTAAACTTGGGCTTACTCTCAATTAGACTGCCAACCATCAAGTACATTTTGACAGGTACATTTACATGCTTGAAAACAGTAAATTGTCTTGGCGTCATTCCTCTTATTAATAAAACATCATACGCATAAGATGCTTTTTTGCATGCAGCCTTCACCCTAGCCATTTTTTGAAAACGGTCATAGGCTTTTCCTGGTGAACCTAAAGTTTCAAGAATGATATTATCTCCAACTAGCAAAGTATCATGTCTCTTTGACTTCACAGTAGACTCATGAAATAAAATTCCCACCTTTTCAAAGTGAATAGACAATTCATTTATCCATCTACCAATAAAAGAATAAGTATACCTCAATCCTGTTTGAGGATCAGTATATACAGTGGCATGGTGGTGTATGAGTATTTTCTTATTTATTGCCATTTCTTTTTAAAATCTCCCCGCGCAAAAAACTTCTCTATGAAACAATACAATAAAATAAAAAAATAACGGCTCCCCATTTCTCTGATCTTAAGATTGGATACACCATGTTTTCTATTCGTCCATGAATTTGGCAAAACCGTGTAAGAATATCCACGAATAATTGCCTTCAAGGGAATTTCAACTGTTAGGTTAAAGTGAGGAGATAAAAAGGGTTTTACCCCATCTATGGTTTCCTTTTTATAAAGTTTAAATGCATTGGTAACATCATTGTACTTAATACCAAAAAGCATTCGAACAATATTATTAAACAACCTATTTAAATAAAGTTTATGTCTTGGGTAATCATAAACTTTTCCACCCTTACTCCAGCGAGTTCCAAAAACACAATCGCAATCTTCAGCGATCATTGCTTTGTAAAATCTAATTAAATCTTCAGGCGAATCACTGAGATCAGCCATCATTATAGCAACACAATCACCTTTAAATCTCTCTAAACCAAACCTAACAGCATAGCCAAAACCATTAAGACCATTATTTGTATAAAAAACTAAACTAGGAATCGCTTTTTTAAGGCTATTTAATTTTTCTAATGTGTTATCTTTTGAATTATCATTTACTACCAGAATCTCGTGATCTACACCAAAATCAGAGAGACTATTGTAAAGTAACATAAGCGTTTCTTCAATAGTTTCAGCTTCATTGTATGCGGGTATTACTACACTTAATTTCATAATGTAATTCTATTTTTCAGCAATAACTAAGAATTGCTTTCCCATAAATACCCAAGCAAAAGGTAATTTAAAATATAGCTTCACTAAGAAATCAGTTACAGGTATTTTACCCCTAAAACTAAGAGGCAAAAATCTGCCGTGGATTTCCTTAATTTTAAACCCAGCACCATATAAATGTTCTGCAACGCCAAGTTCGGATAGTATGACACTATGATCAGCAAAATCAAAATAATTTTTGTAGCAATATTTAAAATTGGGACCAATTATTGCCATTTTTCCGCCTGGTTTCAAAACTTTGTGCATACGTTGTAAAAAATGTGCAACATCTTCTTGGGAATGTAAATGC
>CAILJQ010000160.1 GCA_903834625.1 uncultured Bacteroidota bacterium | reverse complement strand
GTGCTAACCTGGTTTTGCTTTGTTTGGCCTGTGAAAAGTGAAGTAAATAAGCTCTTTGTCGGCCTGGTGTAAGCTTATAAAAGGCCTCCTTTAACATAGGTTCATTGGATAAGGCCAATTTAAATTCCTCTACCATTTCAAATTGTTCGGTTTTTTTTAACGCTACTTTGGCACCGTTTTTTTCTAAGTCTATGGCGTCAAAAACAAAGGCTTTAATCAGGTTTTTTTGTGCCTTTAACGATGCTAAATCTACAAATCGCATTTGCCTTGCAGCCTGCACATTTGCTGTTTGTTGTATAAGCACTTTTTGCTCATCGTGAAGGAGCACACCTTTATGAAACAGAAGAGCACAATATTCTTTAAAACCATGGATGAGCAACACATTATTGTTTTGAAAAGTATAACATGGCACGCCCCATTTTAACTCTTCTTCTAGGCCACATGACAACATAATTTTTCGCAAGAATTGATACTGTTCTTGCCACTTACTTTCCTTTTCAAAAAAGAAATTAACTTTAGGATTCATCAAACAAAATTAATGTAAAATGAGACTTTGTGTCGCTTGAATTTTATCTCCAATAATTTGCAAATGATAGACCCCTTTAGGTAAATCACTTATATTTATATCAATGATAGATTCTTGTGATTGTATGGTATACAAAACTTTCCCAAGCATATCTATTACACAAATTTTATTATTTAAATGATTGTTGTTGTTGAATTGAATTTGAAAACTTCCTTGGGTAGGATTAGGGAAAATCAATGGCTTAATATTTTTATTTAACTCAACCTGAGACATGGGCATTTGAGCCAATGGTATGCTCCATACCCCATTTCCACCAGCCAATAATTTATCTTGCAATGGCAGAAAACTGGTAACAAATCTTAATCCTAAATTTTGGGTTGCTAGGTTCCAATACTTTCCATTGTTATTAGAAATAAAAACATCTCCCTCAACGGTTCCCATTACTATAGATTGCTGGTAAGCCTTTAATACATTGATAGGTTTACCTGGTAAGCCAATGCCATCTTGTTGCCAAGATAAGCCATTGTTATTTGAGAGGTACACTTGCCCCTGAGCAGTTGCAAAGCAGGTTACAGAATCTGTAATACAAAAAGTATTTATATAATTAACCGCATTGGTTAATCGTATTTCATCTAAATCAAACGATACTCCTGCATCTTCTGAACGATATAAATATCCACCAAAATCTCCCACATAAACTACCCTACCTCTGGCTTCCAAGGCTGATATAGAATTGGTATTACCAGGTAAATCAACCAAATTCCAAGTAACACCTAAATTGGCACTTCTGTATACACCCCAATCGGTAGCTGCTATTAGGATAGAGTCAACGGAGATTAATTTAGAAATTAATAGATTATTCAATGATGACTGTCGTTGCGCCCAAGTATCGCCATTGTTATAAGATACATACATGCCATTACCACTTGTGCCTACATATAAATTCCCATAAGATTGGGTAATGGCATTGAGGTTAGCTTGAGGCAAACCGGTGCTTTTAGAAATCCATGTTTGGCCATTGTCTTCAGACCGCATTACCCCACCAGGCAAAACAGCAAAAATATAATTATTATTTTGAACCAATCCGCGCACCAAACTGGCCATGACACCCGTATTTGCAAGCGTCCATGAGCTGCCATTGTTATCAGATTTATATATGGCATCATTAGATACACCTGCTATTAATTTGCTTCCAACACCTTCCACACAATAAACAATAGCATTAGAAATTCCACCATTACAGGCT
>CAILJQ010000159.1 GCA_903834625.1 uncultured Bacteroidota bacterium | reverse complement strand
GTTAAGGTTGTTAATTGAGCTGGGTTGAATGTTGTTTCCCAAACTGCCATATAATTATTGCCAGAAGAATCTCCAATATTAAAAGTATAAAATCTACCTGCAGTAATTGCTGGAAGTAAACCACTTTGTCCACCGGAAGCAGTATTATATTGAGCGGAAGCATAAGCTGTAGCACTTGGTGAATGCGGTGTTATAATACTATCGAACGCAAATAGCGTAAGGCCTCCTATATAAGGTCTCCAATTAGTAGAATAATTTGGAGCGCCAGAACTTCCAATAACAAATTCCCAATTTCCCTGACTTATTGCAGCAGAGACTCTTGCACTGTCTCTATATGTCCGTAACTTACCATATGCATTTAAATTGTAGGTTGCATAATTAGGGTAATTCATCGCATTGGTGCCCAATACTGTGGGTTGAGCCAATACCTCAGGGCCAATCAACACAAAAGCAAAAAAAAGAAAGTGATAAAAAGTCTTCAAAGTAGTAACTGCACAAATTTACAACTTCAATTACTCCATTTTTTTTAGAAAATGAAAGTCAAAAAAATGCAATTATTCTTATGGTAATTTGAATTGGTACAGTGCTTTTTTATTGATGTTAAAGGTGGCAATACTCAGTTAAATAAGCCATTAAAGCCAAAATTGACCTAAAAAAAAGAGGCTACCTGAAATAGATAACCTCTTTTGGGTGGAATACCGGGCTCGAACCGGCGACCTTCGGAACCACAATCCGACGCTCTAACCAACTGAGCTAAAACCACCGTTTTGGGAGTGCGAATTTAGGATTTAACCTATAAATTACAAAAAAAATATTTCATTATGGCAGAAGTGCCTCAATTTCATTCCAATTTACAACCTTCCAAAATGAACTCAAATATTCGGCTCTCCTGTTTTGATGTTTCAAATAATAGGCATGCTCCCATAAATCAATTCCTAAGATAACTTTTGGCATCATCTCTGGAACCGCTGCAGCATCCATCAACGGATTTTCTTGGTTAGGCGATGTCTTAATTTTTAATTGCCCATTTTGCAAAATAAGCCATGTCCAACCTGAGCCAAAAACACCCATTGATACCTTTTCAAAAGTACTTGTAAAGGTTTCTATATTGCCAAATGAAGCGTTACATAACTTCTCAAATTTTGGTCCCATGCTCGTTCCTGTTTTAAGAGATTTCCAAAAGAAACTATGGTTCCAATGGCCACCTCCATGGTTTTTAATGGCCGACCTAGCCGTAGAAGGCATTTTGGATAGGTTCAATAATAGGTCTTCCAAACTCTTATTTGCCAACGATGGCTCTTTGGCAATGGCTTCATTTAATTTATTTACATATGCTTGGTGGTGCTTAGAATAATGAATCTCCATTGTCACCGCATCTATAAATGGCTCTAAATTATTATAGGAATATCCTAATGGAGGTAATTCAAATTTACCATTCACAGGTTTGATATTATCTGTTACTTCAGGTATTTCAATTATTGGATTTCCTTGAGCCTTCACGCCAAATGTTAGCGCTCCAAGCCCTATAAGAGCAGAGGCTTTAATAAATTCTTTGCGATTCGTTTTCATGATTAACTAACTTATTTTTTGATGAGTAATTTTTTGCTTTGCAGAACTTCATTGTTCAATAACATTTGGTAAAGATAGATTCCTTCTGGTAATTCCGTTGTTTTGATTTGAACTCCATACATCCCTTCTTGTCCCATCATTTCGCCACTTTCATAAACCAATTTTCCGAAGATATCCAATACTTGTATGTTTACATTAGATGCTTCATTAAGTTTGTATTGAATGGTAACAGTTTCTTTGGCAGGATTTGGAAAGGCAGTAAATAAATGGTTTAAGTTCGGTACTTCTACATCATTGATGGCTGTTAAATAACGAAGCTTCATGTTGTAATATGCGCCTTTGCTTGCGTTTAATGGCTTTGTAGCTGTTTTGCCATTCACACTTTTTGCTTCTAAATAATAAAACAAACTATCATCTCCTTGTAAATTGGCGTTTGAAATATCCCCAACCCAATAGCCACTACTATCTGTTAAAAGCACCTTATTCCAACTGCTTGCATTGTTCTTTTTCCAATAACAGGAGGCTTCGCTTATGCCACTTTTATTGGCAATTTTTGAAATTATATGGTACTTATCCATGGCAGGTACAATTCCATCAATACTTGGATGCCAGAATCTGATTGGATTTTCAATAGGTATTTGCATGGTTATACAATGAATGGCACCCCCTAAAGGTGATAAATCTCTGCTGTCTATAGGTACAATGTTATAACCAGGCATATACCTTTGGTAAAAAGCCATGATGCGTTGGTGTTGCGCAGCATTCCCAGTGTTTCCGTCATAATATGATGGAAAGATATAACTTCCATTTACTGTTAATCCATTAATGAAGTTCCTCGCATCGGCATCTATTTGACTACACGTTTTTCTGCTATGTACACCAACATCATTGGTTGGATGCTCTACTCGAAGTACTCTGAATGGCCTATTGTATGTTGATTTTAGGCCGCTTATTAATTGGTAATTGTCCTCTATGATTTGCCTATCTTGAGCTGTTATTTCACTCGGATATTGTGCCATGATAATCGTTTGCTCATCGATGAGTTTCACATATAAATCTATATGTCCGGTGCCACCATCACAGTCTAAAGTAGTTAAATCTATTAATTCAGGCGTATTGAAAATTTGGCGCATGGTATCATATGTTTGAGCTTTTGTCCATGGTGTGCTGTGATTACTTGGATCTGCATTCGCAGCTACTACAACAGAGCTAAAAAACATTTTTCCAAATCCATCGGTCATTAAATTGCCACCCTCAGAATTTAACTGAGTAACATAATTGTTATATCCCATGGCAGCGGCAAGTTGAGAAGGAAATACATTGTCCTTGTCCCTGCCATCATAATACTTCATGTCTACAAATCCGATACTATCTAAATTGTTTGAATAAAAAGCCATTGGGCCGTAATCCCTCGTCCACCAATCATCTCCAGGTGCTATTATAAATTTGTAATTAGTTAATGGAGTGCCTCTACCAATCATATTATTTAATACCAAAGTGGTATCACTGTGCTGTAATACCCTTATCCAAACAGTACATTCTTTTTGTATGGAATTGGCAAGTTTGGCAGATACATCTGCATATTCAGAACTCAGGTCTAATCCACTTGGGTTACCATTCACATCATAATCAAATGACCAACTAATGGCAACCGCTTGAGATTCTTCAAACTCTCCCGGGTGTATAATTCCTGCTGGCACGCGCTTATATAGGTTCGACTTAAAAAGAGCTTCATTTTTTGTTGGATTCCTAATTGATTTTTCTTCAAGTGTTTGATAGGCTGGCTTTTTATGTTTAGCGACATTTTGTGCCATTCCAAGCTCAATGAATCCGGGTAACAAACACAAAGCACTTATTAATCTTTTTAATTTCATAAATTGGGTTTTCAACATCAAAAGCAAGTGTTTTGCTTACCTTTGAAGCATTATTTACCATTCGAACTTATGACAACTTCTTCAACTTTCAAAGTACACAAAAACGGATTATTACCTTTCAAAATAAATGACCTAAAGAGGAGAGAAGAGCCTCTTAAAGTGCTTATGTGTAGCCCTGATTATTTTGATATTGTTGATGTAAAAAATAAACACATGGAGGGTCAACAAAGCCAAATGAACAAAGTATTGGCCATGCATCAATGGAATGAATTAAAAGCTGTTTATGATGAACTCGTTGAACAGAAAGTCATTCAAGAAGTTTCTGTCATTAATGGTGTGCCAAATTGCGAAGACATGGTGTTCTGCGCAAATCAAAGCTTTCCTTGGTTAGGTTCAGACCGAACCAAAATTGTATGGATGAGTAAAATGCGCCACACAAGTAGACAAAATGAAGTACCTCATTTTGAATCTTGGTATCAAGAACAAGGTTATATTTCAAAACATTTTAAAAATGTTAACCTATTTGAAGGTATGGGTGATACTATTCCACACCCGGGAAAACAAATGCTATATGGTGGTTACGGACATAGAAGCGACGTGAAAGCCTATGACGAATTAGCCGCAGAATTAGGTGTTCCGATAATTGTATTAGAATTAATCAATGATAATTTTTATCACCTCGATACATGTTTTGTTCCACTGTCTGAAACAGAAGTGATGATATGTAAAGAAGCCTTTACTGATGAGGGTTTAGATATATTGCGACAATGTTTCGAGACAATTTATGTTATACCAGCAACTGAAGCAATTGACACTTTTTGTTTAAATGCTCATGTAATAAACCATGGATCAAACATTCCTAAAATTGCTATTCTACAGAAGGGAAGTAATGTAGCAAAAAGTGTTTTGACCCAATGCAATTATCGAATCATAGAACTTGAAACATCTGAGTTCATGAAATCTGGTGGCAGTGTGTTTTGTATGAAAATGATGTATTATTGATTTTTATAATTTGGTTCGAACCAAAAACCTTATGAATAATTATTTGAAGTTTGCGATATGTGTTTTGATACCTTTTATAATAGGTGGCTTTTCTTCTGCGTTCACTATTGAAGCAATTCCAACTTGGTATACTACCATTCAAAAACCTTCATTTAATCCACCTAACTGGATATTTGCGCCTGTTTGGAGTACATTATATGTTTTAATGGGTGTCTCTTTTTATTTGGTCTTAACGCATCAATCAAGCGCAACAAAAAAAGCAGCAATTTTTACTTTTGTCATTCAACTTACCCTTAATTTCTTTTGGAGCCTAATTTTCTTTAAATGGCATGCAATAGGATGGGCTTTCTTAGAGATTATCGCCATGTGGATAGCCATTTTATTCATGATAAGAAGGTTTTACCTAATTCATCCCTTAGCAGCTTATATGAATATTCCCTATATTCTTTGGGTAAGTTTTGCAAGTGTACTTAACGGTACAATCTATTATTTAAATTAATTATACAATCGTAAACGCAAGCCCAAACGAAAAGCCCTTACTGGTAAAGGATAGTGTGGGGTATAATAATACCCAACATTTTGCCAATCCATGTTTACATGCTCATATTTAACGTAAATAACAGCTGTCATTACTTGGCCAGTTAAAAATACATCAACCATTGGGTAATTACCAATTCTGTTCTGGTCTTGAATATAAAAAGCCCTTGCAGATGGCGCGTATGCATTGCCGTAATAGGAGCTATTATAAAATAATTCTGCACCCATTTGCAAGTAAAGTGCTTTTTTGAATATATGTCCGTTTACATAGTACCTCAGGTTAGCTCCCAATTCTGGCAATCGAATGATGTCTTGATTGGCCTTCTGTAAATACAAGATATTTTCAAACCTAAACCAACCTAATTGAAAAGTTTTTGATGCTTCAATTGTGTTGATTAATAAAATTTTATTGGTTTGCTCAGGCAAAATATCCTTTCCAAAATATACCCAATTGGCTATAATATATTGGTTAAATTTTAGTGAGAAATTATGTCTGTATTTTTTGGTTTGAATATCTGCCTTCCAATGGGTAATGCTCATTTTTGAGAACCTATTGGTCCAGCTCAATGGGGCAGATTGGTAATAAGTAAACACATAGTCAGGCTCCGTTAACTGATTACTTAAACCAGCAGTAATGTCTACCCAATCATTCAGGTATTTTATTTCGGCCTCAAATTTAAAATCACTTGCATTGTATCCACTTAAACAATAGGTTCCACCTAATTTGATTCCTAAATTGTTAGATGTTTTAGGTATTCTTTCCATTTTGGCTTCACCCCAAACATTGTTGTAGCTGTTTGTTAGCAGCATTTGTTGCGTGCGGATATGCTTATGTGCAACTGCAAATTCAATAAAACTTTGTTGCCTTTCATTACTTTTGGTCCAATAGGCATAAGCCAATCTGTTCATCCAAGTATTTGAGCCAATAGAGTCGTAAAAAACACCTGTAGTATCAATATTACCTTTAGGGAATAAAGTACTATCAAATTCACCATTGGGATTGTCGAAGTAAAAGTTGTTATCGTCGTATCTCAATGTGTGTGAAATAAAGCCTGCACGACTTAAAGAATAACTGGTATCTTCATTCTCAATCAATTGGTTCATTTTGCCTAAGTAGTAATATTGTTTGGCAAAAAAGGTTTTGTTTTTGAACCTACTTTGGCTGCTTTCTAATTTAACTGGTGCCGCTTTGTTAACACCTCTCAAGGTCTCAAAAATTGAATCATTTGTCAGGCCACCACTTTCATCTAAAATGCCTCTATTCCAAATCATATTACCTATTACCCCATATCTTTTGTTTTCACTTTGATAGCTGGTAAACATATTGGTAAAGTAACCACTGGTGTATTGCCTAGGGTAAAATCCCTCGGAGGTTACCCTGTCATAATCAACTCCAAAATTAAACCTAGGTGAAAGGTTGATGGCAAATTTACCAGCAAAAAGCAGTAGATCGCGCTGACCTTGTGTATACTTAAAATCTGCGTAAGGCTTTTTAGTATGGTAGTATTTGGTTGTTTCGGGTGTTTTGAAATATACCTGATATGGATTTGATCCTAAGTAAAAATCTGTTTTTCTATCAAATGTGAAGAATAAACTTCTACCGGGGGTGCCAATATTTCCGAGGTCTTGAAACATTCCATATTGTCTATAATAGGGATGGTAAATTTCATTCCGAAGCATGGTGGTATCTTCGGGTATTAAATCTAGATTTCTGTCAAGGCTATATTCTGTGAAATAGGAGGTAGGGTAGTTTTTTACGTTAGCAGAATCTTGCTGACCCAATACCCAATGCGGCAAGAACCATATAGAGATAAATAAAAATAATGTCCTTTTTAGCACCGTGTATTAGTTTTTGATAAGCTTTTGAACCATTTGAAATTGGCCAGATTGCAAAACTGCAAAATACATGCCCATTTCCAAATGGCTCGTTTCGGTTTCAAAGGTAGTGGTGCCAATATTCTTATGCAATATCAATTCACCTTTTGCATTATACAATTTCAACTCAAGGTCTAATTGTTGAGGGTTATTCAATAATAACTTATCTTGAAATGGGTTAGGTACAAGGTTTAAAGGGTCTTTGGTTTCGGTCTGAACCAAGCCCGTTAAGCTGGGATCAGGCCTCAGTATAAAAATTCCTGTACCCATATCAGAGGCAAGAATATTTCCGGAAGGCAACTTTGTATAAATTCCCCAACAACCTTTATAACCCTCGTATGAAGGAGGTGGCCATGGTGAAGTATGATAATAACCCGCTACGCTTGGCTTGGTTTTATCTTTCAAATCAAAAATATAAAAGCCATCATGGTAATAAGAAACGTACACAAAACTGCCTATCCAAAAGGGATTGTGCGCAGTGGCTCCTTGGTTCGACCGAAATAAACTGACCAATTTTGGGTTGAAGATATTTTGTATATCAAATAATTTAATGGATGTACCCGAAGGAATTTCATCTGTAAAAATGATGTATTTACCGCTTTCATCTAAAGTGCTGGTGTGGTTGTATCCATTTTCTGGATATTCAGAAATAACGCTTAAGAGGCGTTGCTTTTTTAAATCTCTTAAATCAAAAATCCATAAACCCTTGTATTCAATAGAGCAATAGGCTGTATCATTTCTTACAAATACCTCATGCACATTCCTAAATGCAGAAACACCATCACCAAAGGTTGGAACTTGTAATCTACCTATTATCTGTGGATTTTCGGGATTCTCCAATCCCATAATATCCATTGCTGCAACTCCACCAGAGGTGAGTCGGTTTATGCACAAATACAAGCGCTTACTTTTGGCTTCAATAAAAATACTATGGGTATTGTAAGAGATAGAATCACTATCATAAACTTTATGCACCGAATCTGGCAAATATTGTAAGTCAAACACCTGCAAACTTCCTTTTGCGCCATTGTCACTCACACAGTAAACATAATGGCTAAAACATTCGTAATCTCTATTTACCACACCACGCGCCTTACCATCTTCTACATCACATTGGATGATTTGCTTAGGATTTGTTACATCTAAAAAGTATATACTATCTGTGCTTCCGGCTATGGCATACTCTTTACCTTTTATAGAATCATAATACCCTGTTATGTCATTCCAAATTTGATAACCATTTAAACGTGGAAGGGATGGTTTATCCCAATGGCCTAATAAATCTACTTGGTAAGAAACTTGCGCAAAAGCTCCTCCCATGCTACAAACACAAGCAATTAAAGCAAATTTTAGGTGGTTTATTATTCGCATTTTACAAACTTTCGAAGGATGATTTGTTCCCCACAAATTAATTTCAAATAGTAAACTCCTTGAGATAAATTTTGTGTTTTAATCTTTGGATCCTTTTGGTTGCATATAATTACTTCCATACTTTTTCCTGTTTCATCAAAAATCTCAATTTGTGTTATGGTAGCATCGCTTTTGAGCTGAACCCAATCTTTACCTGGGTTCGGGAATAGTTCAATATTAAATACCTCTTTTGAAGCATTTTCACCTCCCGTTAAGGTGCTATCAATTTCAAAAACAAAAATACCTGAGGTAAGATCACTTGCAATGATATGCTTACTTGGCAAAAAGGGATATACTCCCCAACAACCCTTATATCCTCCATATATTTCTGGAGTTTCTGGGTGGGTATCATACCAAGCAACAGGTATTGGGTTTCCTGGGTCTTTTACATTGTATACCCTAACACCATCATGATAGGCAGAAACATATGCAAAATCTCCATACCAATAGGCGTTATGCGGCGTGGCTTGTGCATTGCTGTTAAATTGACTTACAAATTGCGGATTACTCATTTGTTTGATATCAAAAATCTTCACATCTAATCCCATGTTCTCATCTGTATACATAATATACCTCCCAGATTTATCAAGCCAACTGCTGTGGTTGTAACCTTGGTCGGGGTATGAAGTTATTGAACCAATAAGCCGTTGTTGGCCAGTATCTCTTAAGTCAAAAATAAACAAGCCTGCTTCTTCACAACTCAAATAAACGGTATCATTTCTTGCAAACATTTCGTGAACTCTATTGAACAAGGGAAAGCCATCTGTACGTGTGGGTACCTTAAGTTTAGCGAGGTAAGTTGGAGATACAGGATTGCTTATTGATAAGACATCCATTGCAGAGAATCCGCTTGGTTTTAGGTTCGAACACATGTAAATGCGTGCGCTTATTGTATCGATAAACAAGGTGTGCGTTTTGGTTCCAAAAACATTGCTTTCATATACTTTATGCACCGAGTCTGGTAAATAATTTAAATCAAAAATTTGTAGGCCACCAATCCCACTAGATTGGTCAGAAACACAGTACACGTAATTTTTATAGGTTTCAAAATCTCTGTTTTTTGCAAAAAATGACGACCCATATTCAACGTCTACCAAAACCATGTTTTCAGGATTGGTAATATCAAAAAAGTAAATACTATCAGTACTACCACAAATAATATATTCGCGCTTTTTAATGGGATCGTAATAACCTGTTAAGTCATTCCAAATATCAGTGCCATCAACCTTTGGTAAGTTTGGGTTATTGTATTGTGAGAGTTTCCTCATCTTATAAGAATTCTGTGCTTGTACTGTAGCAATACATGCAAATAAAATGAGCAAAATGAGTAGGTGTTTTTTCACGAGTATAAAACTTAGTATGCGTTTAAAAAGTATAGCGGTAAGTATAATGAATTTTTGTGGTTCGCGCGCCAAGAGCCTCAAAAAGACTGTGCATTTTAGGGTTAAAATCACCAATCCATGACAGTTCAGTTCTTACAATTTCTGGATGTTTAACGCGCATTGCCTGAAATGTTTTGATAATCATTCCTGCCTCCAAACCCAAATTCTGATAACTTGGAATTATCCCAAATACAATTCCACGAATGCGGTCTATTTTTCCAAATCTACGGTAATATAGAAATTTTATCTTCCCACAAAAGTCTAATTTACCATTAAGCTTCTTGAAAATTTGATTTACATCTAAAACACTTACATAAAATCCAGCTGGCTTTCCTTTGGCATAAACGAACCAAATAGCCTCCTCAATAAGAATGGGCTTCAAAGAATGAAGGGTACTTTCAAATGCCTCTTGCGTTATTGGGTTAAAATCTAGACGAGCAGCCCAGGCTTGATTATAAATTTCAATGAAATCTTTTGCAAACCGTGTCACTTCAGCCATACGAAAGTGTTCAAAATGATAATCGGTATTAGAGAAAACTCTCTCAGAAAGTCGAATGAATCTTTCTAGTTTTAAATCGCCCAAACCCAATTCAGAGGTGGTTTGCTCGAATGTTTTTGTGAATCCAAATTGTTCTACTAAATTTTGATAATAGGGTGGATGATAATTCTCTTGATAGGATGGGTCTTTAAATCCTTTGACCAAAACACCCCAGTATTTATCTCTTTCGCCAAAATTTACGAACCCATCCATATATGTACATCCTTGTTCTTGAAGCCATGATTTAGCTGCACGGAATAAAGCATTGGCAGAACCCTGGTTATTTTCACATTCAAAGAAACCAACACCTCCCCATCTACCATCCTTTTTGTCTATATAAAATGCCGCAATCCTGCCAAGAGTATTGCCATTTTCACTTTTTAACAACCACCTACGGGCGTTTCCTTTTGAGAAATATAAATTAATATTGGGATCAAATACATCTTGTATATCCTTGTATAGGGGCATGATATATTCAGGGTCGTTTTGGTAAAGTTTCTTGCTAATAGAAAGAAACTCCCATTCATTTACCTTGTTATTAACTTCTAATACCTGCATTTGTAGCAAATTTCACTTTCTATATTTGATTTGACAAGCAAGTATTTTGCGCATTTGTAGGGAAATGACTAATTTGCACAACATAATATACACTACTATGTTAAATATTGGAGACAAGCTACCCGATTTCAATTTAAAAGGATTTGATGGTAAATTCTATACTCATTTTGATTACGCTGATAAATATGCCTTGGCTATAATATTTACTTGCAACAGCTCTCCAATTTCAAAAGCTTATAGCAAGCGTTTGTTAAGTTTATTTGAGAAATACGAAGAGGATAGCATGGGTATAGTGGGTATCAATTCTAATGATGCCAGCCAATCTCCTGAAGACAGTTTTGAAAATATGATTCGCGCAGCAGAACACTTTAACCTAGATGAAATGCACTTCTTGTATTTACAAGATGAATCGCAGGAGGTTGCAAAGAAGTTTGGCGCTACCAAAAATCCAGAAGTGTTTTTATTTAACCGCAAAAGAGAATTAGCTTATAAGGGTGCTATTGATGATTGTTGGGAAAATGAAGCCATGGTAACCTCAGTATTTTTAGAGGACGCTATAGAAGAAACTCTTGATGGAATGGACATCGATTTTCCCGAAACAGAAGGGGAGGGCACGCCCATTATCTGGAAAAAATAGAATTTATTTTTTGCTGTTTCTAAACAGTAATTCTCATTCAAATATTTCGCAATTTTTTTTATTGCTATTATGGCAATAGGTTTTGTTGTACTCGGTTCAATCTGTGATTTGACCTTTGTGTATAAAAGAAAGTCCCGCAACTTTCGCTGCAGGACTTCAATATAAATAACCTTTCGATTATTTCCTTCCCCCATCGTGTGTGGGGGTACACAGGTATTAGAAAAGCTTATGCATCAATTTTTGCATACTTAGCATTTGCCTCAATAAACTCTCTACGAGGTGGCACTTCATCACCCATTAACATGCTAAATACATGGTCTGCTTCTGCAGCAGAATCAAGACTTACACGTTTCAAGGTGCGGGTATCTGGGTTCATGGTTGTTTGCCACAATTGTTCGGCATTCATTTCTCCTAAACCTTTATAACGTTGAATACCTACTGTATCAGGGTTTCCGCCTTTTGCCAATCTCATCACAGCTTCATCACGTTGTGGTTCAGTCCAGCAATATTCTTCGTCTTTCCCTTTTTTAACTAAATACAAAGGTGGCTGAGCAATGTACACATACCCGAATTCAATTAACTCTTTCATATACCTAAAGAATAAGGTAAGTATAAGGGTTCGAATATGAGAACCATCCACGTCGGCATCCGTCATGATAATGATTTTATGATACCTCAGTTTAGCTAAATTCAATGCTTTGGCATCTTCGGCAGTTCCAATTGTTACGCCCAAGGCAGTAAACATATTTCTAATCTCCTCGTTTTCGTAGATTTTATGCTCCATGGCTTTTTCTACATTCAGGATTTTACCCCTTAATGGAAGAATAGCTTGGTTTGCTCTATTTCTACCTTGCTTGGCTGTTCCACCTGCAGAGTCACCCTCTACAAGGTAAATTTCGCATAAACTTGGATCACTTTCCTGACAGTCAGCCAATTTACCTGGCAAACCGCTACCAGTAAGCGCACCTTTACGTTGCACCATTTCACGTGCTTTTCTGGCAGCTGCTCTGGCTGTGGCTGCAAGAATTACTTTTTGAACAATTAACTTAGCCTCTTTAGGGTTTTCTTCTAGGTAATTGTTCAACATCTCACCTACACATTGGTCAACAGCACCCGTAACATCACTGTTTCCAAGTTTGGTTTTGGTCTGACCTTCAAACTGAGGCTCTTGAACTTTTACTGAAATTACGCCTGTTAAACCTTCGCGAAAATCGTCTCCGCTAATTTCTAACTTCACATTTTTCAACAAACCTTCTTTATCAGCATATGCCTTTAAAGTACGTGTTAAGGCCCTTCTAAAGCCTGCCACGTGGGTTCCACCCTCAATGGTATTGATATTGTTTACATATGAATGTAGGTTTTCAGTATAGCCATTGTTATAAATCATGGCTACTTCAACCGGAACACCTCCTTTTTCACCTTCCACGTAAATGGGTTCAGGCAATAGTTTTTCGCGTGTACCATCAAGGTAGTTAACAAATTCACGCAACCCACCCTGACTATAGAAAACTTCTTCCTTAAAGTTTCCTGCCTCATCTGGTCTAGTATCTTTAAGTGTAATACTAATTCCTCGGTTCAAGAAAGATAATTCACGCATACGCGCTGCCAAGGTTTCGTATTTGTATTCAGAGGCAGTGAAAATGCTTAAATCTGGTTCAAAATATACGGTTGTTCCTGTTCTATCTGCTTCACCAACTACTTTTACATCATATAGGGGCTTACCACAGCTGTATTCTTGCTGAAATACCTTTCCCTCGCGGTAAACTGTAGCACGTAATAGGGTTGATAAAGCATTTACGCAACTCACACCCACACCATGCAAACCTCCAGATACCTTGTAAGTGTCTTTATCAAATTTACCACCTGCATGCAATACGGTCATTACAACCTCTAAGGCAGATTTGCCTTCTTTGGCGTGCATTCCAGTAGGAATACCACGACCGTCATCCTCAACGGTAATGGAATTGTTGGGATTAATGGTAACAAAAATATTCTTACAATAACCTGCAAGCGCCTCGTCAATTGAATTATCAACTACCTCGTACACCAGATGGTGCAAACCTCTTACTCCTACATCGCCAATATACATGGCCGGACGTTTACGAACTGCTTCCAGTCCCTCCAGCACCTGAATATTATCGGCACCATAATTTTGTCTGTTTTCCATTGCTTCGTTACTCATCTTTTACTGAATTCTTTTGAAAGCGTAAAAGTAGGTTAAAACATGGTCTGAACCAAATAAATCAAGGTCTTAAAACACCTGTTTTTCCACAAGTTTTCCCAAGTTTATGACTTAAAAAATAAATACACTAAAAAAGTTGTTTTAATGGAGCGAATAATTCTGTTTTCGACCTAATTTCTCCGGTAATCAATTGGTTGAAATTTTTGAGTTCACTTGTGCAATAATGGTGAAGTTTAGTTTCCTGTTCTATGCTTAATAAACCACTTGCTTCTAAAATAGCTTGGGCTACATTGTACTGGGGAAGCATTTTGCCATCATCAATTTTAATGCATACACCATATTTTTGGTCTAAAAAGCTCATGCAGAAAATGCCCTCAGCACCTGTTTTTCCTATAATTTTAGGCGCAGTTTCTTTCATCATATCTGTACAATACCTATGGGTACCGGCCACCATTTCCGGGTATTTTGAGATAGCATCTAAAACAGTTTTACAAGCCTTTTGCCTCTTTTCAGAAAATTGTATTGGGTCAACCAAATTTTTAAAACAAAGTGCTTGGTGGTATACTGGAATGCTATAAATAGGCGCAGTACATCCGTCTAAGGCGCACACCATTTTAGAGGCTGGCCATTCGTACATTTCTGCTACATAGTTTAAAATTAGCTGTTGAATAGGGTGGTGTGGGTCAAGGTAATTTTGGGTATCGTATCCCAATAATTGGCAAATAGCCAGCATTCCTGCATGTTTTCCACTACAATTATTATGAATAGCAGTAGGTTTGGTTCCGGTCTGAACCAAAGCATTGGCATATCTTTTACTGCTTGGGTATTGCGCACCACACCCAAGATGTTGCTCATTTAAGCCAATTTTATGTAAAATACTTCTAACCGTTTCTAAGTGAAAACTTTCTGCGTTATGGGAGCCACACATAACTGCCAATTCAGCTTCTGTAAATTCAAACTTTTCTATACCTCCAAGCTCAACCAACGGCAAAACCTGCACAAATTTCATGGCAGATCTGGGGTAACACATTTGCATGGAATTTCCAAGCTCAAACACAATCTCACCCTTGCTATTTACGATGCAAACCGCTCCTCTATGAAAGCTTTCCAATAAGCCACCTCTGTTAACTTCAACCAAAATTGGGTTTTCCATGGCAACAAATATGAAACTTTTCAGATGATTGTAACATCAAAAATGAGTTGCAATTTGTGCACATGCCTTAAGGAGTATTTGCAAAAAATGCAAAACTTAATCAACTCATTTACGGAAACCCAATTGGGTAGAGATTATTTTAGTTTTACATTTGATGTAAGAAAATTAGACAACTCATATTATTTGTTTGATAATCTTAATGGTAAAAATTAAAATACTCATTTTTTTTCGTTTTTTTGTTCTACCAATTTAATAAATCACTTATGAAAAAAGTTATTGGATTTCTATTTTTTCTTACTCTTTCGATGAGTTCTATGAAAGTATTTGCGCAAGATGTGATGATTATGCGTAATAAGCCTGATTCCATAAAAATTAAAGTGTTGGAAATTGGTGTGACAGAAATTAAGTACCGTACTTGGCCAATTGATGAGACTATGCCCATTATGGTTGAGAGTAAAGACCGCATCAAAAGAATAATTCTCCAAAACGGTACCGTAATGAAGTTTTCAGAAAATGAATTTGTAGATGCAACAAATTACGCCGATCAAAGGAAAATGGTGGTTAAGATAGATATGCTCTCTACCATGTTTGGTACAACCTCTTTAGCGTTTGAAAAAAGTATTGAGCCCGGAAGAAGCTGGGAGGCTGGACTTGGCATCATAGGAGCAGGATTCAATAAAGAGGAATTTGGTAAACGTTCAGGTGTTTTTGTAAGAGCTGGTTATAAGTTTATCCATACACCAGATTATTATATGCGTGGCATGCGTTATGCCCACATCATGAAAGGTAGTTATGTTCGTCCAGAATTGGTGTTTACCTCTTTTAATGCAACAGAATCTAGTTTGGACTATACATATACTGGAACATGGCCAAATAATACCTATACCATTACAAGAACTGATTCCAAAACCAAATATTCTGCTATCTCATTGATGCTAAATTTTGGAAAACAATGGGTTTTTTCAGACGTTTTTGCAGTGGATATTTTTACAGGAATTGGAATAGGAGGAGGCAATACCGCAACTCTATCAGAGACTAAAACAACTTACACTTCTAGTTCGTATCCCTACAATTATTATAACACGCCAGAAACAGACAGTCCGTTAGGAATTGGTATGTGGACTAATTATTACGGCGAGATATCAATTACAGGTCAGGTTGGTTTGAAGTTAGGTTATCTTATTGGAACAAAAACAAGCAAGAAATAAATATTAAATAATATTTACCATAAGTATATGAAAACGATTAAAAATATAGCCATTTTAGGTATTCTAATTTTAACAGGTACTCTTGCCAAGGCCCAAGATAAAATTCTTTTACGCGCAAAGGCCGACACCATTCATTGTAAAATTTTAGAGGTAGGTGTTAATGAAATAAAATATAAGCTTTGGAGTGTTGCTTATGGAATATGGGATTATATTAAAAATTCAGGTAAATTTCCCGAAGCGGATAATATGACACTCGAATGGGTTGGGCTTTTTCCGGGCAAGCGCGAAAGCCGGCGATTTGTAGGGCCTTATATGATTCACCAAAAAGATGTTATTGAACAACGCTCACATTACGATGCAGT
>CAILJQ010000158.1 GCA_903834625.1 uncultured Bacteroidota bacterium | reverse complement strand
TTCCCAAAATAATTTAACAACTTTATTTTCACTAACGGCCGTCAATTTCCCTGCAGGGGCAATATTTTTTAATTTCAAAGTTGGGTCACCCATAAGCGCAATATGTAGAGAATTAGACGACCCATTAAATAAGCCAGAAAAATAAAAATCGGTATTATTCATGCTCAACTTGGTTCCTTTACCAATTCTATCCCCCATTGCCATGTGGTGCACATACCATTTAGGGATGCCTCCCCAGAAAGATGCCAAACTTTTTTGTGCTAAGGGAGCTCGTAGGAAATTGTTTTGAATATCAAAGTCGCCAAAGAAACTACCAGCAAGTATGGTAAATACGTTCTCAAAACTATCATTCATAAAATTACTGGTTGATCCTATTCCACTGCAGGTAGTGTATGATCCTGCTCCGCATCCATAACTCCACAAATAAGAACCTCTTTTTTGCGAGGTAAAATAATCCCGGTTATCAAATACACTGTCTGGACCTATAATAGCAGCAAAGTTTGCATAGCCTGTTGAGGCCAGATTTAAGCTGGTAAAGTTATTGTCAATGATTGCTCTTTCAGTAACCTTCCATTCCCCTATCCTCCATTGATGGTTCCGATTCAAATAATTACGCATCAAAAGAGTATCACTTTTTCCTGAACTTGGCATGTTGAATAAGTCTACTCTACCCACCTCAAGATCGGCAAGTGAAGGCAATTTGGTTTGGTCGAACTTTCCATCACCAGGAACATTGTGATGCCTGGTTTGACTTCCAGTAGTACAATTTACCCACTCATCTGTAAAGCCGTCTAAAATAATCCCATAATAGGCATCGGCAGGCCAAGCTCCAGTATGGTTTCCACTACCTTCTACATGTCCATCTGGGGGCGGGGCAGTTCCCGTTCCAGAGTAATAACCTGCATAAGGCACGGGTATGTGTCCTAATAGAAAGAGCACACTAGGTTTTGTTTCTTCAGCCATATAAGCTTGCACTATTTTTTGTCGAACCGATAATACAGTGTCGCCTCGTTTGACACTTAATTGAATGACCTTATATCCTTCCCGAGTTAAATCATTTTTAAGGGTACTAATCTCATTGGCCAAAGGAACCAAATAATTTTCATCAACTAATAATATCATTGAACCAAAATTCATTTGCTCCTGGGCTTTGTTTCCCGCGTAGATATATCCTAAAGCCTCATTGGTTGAACCTTTCCTTTTTATAATCATATATTCATACACATCCCCTGCTTTAACGCTTTGGTCAGTCCATGAATTAATGTTTCCAGCAACGGTAGCAAAAGGCGTATTTCCCCAAATTGCAGCGTCTTGGCTCATGCGTTTATACACATCAAAGTTACCAGTATAAGTTTCAGGAGGCCAAGATAATGTTATTGTGCCATCAGCATTTGCCAGTGCACTCACTCTTACTACTTGTGTTTTTGCAATTTGACCCTGTGTGTTTCCGAGTAGTAAAAAACAAAATACGAGAAGGAGAAATCTTTGCATATAGTTTTAGCTTAATACTCAAATATGCAAAATTTGGAATCCTAAACCTATTAATGCATACAGAGAAAAGGTTTTCGGTTCGAACCGAATAAAAAGAAAACCAATGAACTTTGCCGATATTTTCTACAAGTTCTCAATAAAAACATTGTATTCCTTTTCCCAAAATACAAATTATTATCCCATTTTGAATCACAAAAAGAGAATGCTAAAAACATAAGACACTAATAATGAGCACAATATTGCAATGGCTCAGTATATGTACAGTAGTTAGTAACCACAACGATTCTAACTCTCTTCGGAGAAACTGAATTCGGCCTCGCGCCAATCTTTACAAAATAAAAAAGCCGTTCATTTTTCAATGAACGGCTTTTTGTTTTATGATTCCTGAAAGTTTATTAAATCACAAATTCACTCTTGTACATTTCATAATGCGGATTCACACAGAACACAGGCACATGACCAGCATCATTTACAATTTGTTGTGCATAGGTTTCGATAATAAATTCCCTTATTGACTTATCATTTTCTTGCTGTGTCATAATCATGATTAAATCAGCAAATTTGGCTTCAGCAAACTCTAATGTTTTTCTTGCAAAATCATTGTCACTTTCTAAAATGGTTTCTGTATGCGCTACTCCATTTTCATCAAAAATGTTTTGAATTTGCTTAAGGTTGGCAACAAGTTTATTATCTAGGAACTCATCACCTACCTTGTAACTTAACACATGTATTGTTGAGTTGTATGCTTTACCTAAATGGATAGCCCATTTCATTTTTTGCTTCGACTCTTTTGACAAGTCTAATGGGAATACAATATTTTTGTATGCATTTGGATTTTTATCGGTTTTCACCACAATAACCGGCATAGTTGAATAACTAATTGTCCTTGATGCAGTGCTTCCAATAACACGCTCAACACCACTCGCACCATGGGTACCCATGATCACACAATCACAACCAAACTCTTCGGCCGTTTCAATGATAGTTTTATATACTTTACCACCTTTAACTACTAATTTACATTCAATGCCATACTTGTTTTTAATTTCATTGGCCTTTTCAGTTAACCTGGCTGTTAGCGCTTCCTTGGCTAAGCTATCTTTGGTTTCGCTTTTGCTAAAGCTAAAAATATTACTTAAAAAATCTTCTTCTAAAATGCTTAATAACACCAAGTCATTATCAAAATGTTTGGCTACCTGAGCCGCGTGATGCAATGCGTTTAATGAAATCTCCGAGAAATCAATAGGAACCAACATGATGTTTTTTTTCTTTTCCATATTAGATGCGTTTGTTTTAGGTTTACAAAGGTAATTGATTTATATAGCAGTAATCTACAATAATACACAATGGCAAACAAAATTCCATCTAGTGAACTCATCCTAAATAAGGACGGGTCTGTTTATCATCTAAATCTTCACCCCGAAGACCTTGCAGATATTGTGCTTTTAGTAGGTGACCCTGAGCGTGTTTCCCAAGTATCAGCCCATTTTGATAAAATTGAGGTTAAAAAACAAAAGAGAGAGTTTATAACGCATACGGGTTGGTTCAACAATAAACGAATGACCGTTTTATCTACGGGAATTGGAACAGACAATATTGACATTGTCATGAATGAACTTGACATTTTATCCCATATAGATTTGTCAACTAGAGAGGTAAAATCAAGTAAACGAGATTTAAGTTTAATCCGCGTGGGCACCAGTGGTTCCTTGCAAGAAGACATACCAGTTGATAGTATTTTGGTTTCAAGTCATGGCTTGGGACTTGACCATTTGATTTGGTATTACGAAGTTGAGCCAGATATGGATGTTATAAATATTAAACAAGAGCTTGGTCTCGACTTTCTGAAACCTTATATTTTTAAAGCTGATCCGATTTTATTGTCAAAGTTTGATGAAAAAAGCATAAAAGGAATCACCGCAACATGTGCAGGTTTTTATGCACCTCAAGGAAGGGCCTTAAGGGCTGGCATAAAATCTTATGGATTCGTCCAAAAATTATCAAACCTAAGAATTGAAGGCAAAAGGGTTACTAATTTTGAAATGGAAACAGCCGCCATCTTGGGTTTAAGTAAACTATTTGGGTTCAGGGCAATAGCTGTAAATGCCATTGTGGCTAATAGAATTACCCATGAATTTAGTGCCAATGGACAAGCTACCATTGAAAAAACTATACGTTATACACTGGAATCCTTGTAAAAATGCTACCCGATAAGGAATTGATCTATCAAATATCACTGAAGCTGGTGCCGGGCATTGGCGATGTTTTAATGAAAAATCTAATCGCCTATTGCGGAAGTGCTGAGGCAGTTTTTCAGGAGAAACAACAGAAGCTTATCTTGATTCCAGGAATTGGTGAGGTTTTGGCAAAGTCTATCTATCAATTCAAAAACTTCGATAGGGCGAATAAGGAAGTTGAATTTATTAAGTCAAATAATATTCAAACCCATTGTTATTTAAACGATAACTATCCATTCAGGTTAAAAGAGCTTGCAGATGCTCCCTCCCTTCTATTTAGTAAAGGCAATTTAAATTTAAATCCAACTAGAATGGTGGGTATCGTTGGTACCCGTAAGGCCTCAGAATATGGAAAAGTTTTCACTCAAAATTTAGTAGAGGAACTTAAAAATCACGGTGTTCAAATTGTAAGTGGTTTAGCCATTGGCATAGATAGCATTGCTCATAAATCATGTACAGATAAAAATATACCAAACATTGGTGTTCTAGCACATGGTCTTGATCAAATGTACCCAAATCAGCACCAGGCGCTTGCAAAAAAAATGCTTGAATGTGGAGGTCTCCTCACAGAATACCCATCGAAAACACAACCAGAAAAAGAAAATTTCCCAAAAAGAAATAGAATTGTTGCTGGCTTATGTGATGTGTTAGTAGTTGTTGAAACCGCCATCAAAGGAGGTGCTCGAATTACAGCAGAACTTGCCAATTCATATAACAGGGAAGTAATGGCAGTTCCGGGCAGAACCAGTGATTATTATTCAAAAGGATGCAATTACCTCATTCAAGACCATAAAGCACATATGCTTATTGAACCAAATGATCTCATAGAACTCATGGGTTGGTCAGATAAAAACAAAAGAAACAATCCTATAGATTTGTTTCAAAATTTACCTAAAGAAGAAAAGGAAATTGCACAGTTTATAAGAGGAAAAGTGAAAGCCAATTTAGACGAAATAGCTTTTGAGTTAAATCTAGACCCCGGACATTTGTCCTTAAAACTACTAGAATTAGAATTTCTGGGAATACTAAGGTCGTTGCCAGGAAAATCCTTTGAACTAAACTGATTAAAAGTTACCAAAAGAAAAACCCATATTTGCCTTATAAAACGCATGTTCTCATGAGAAAAATTTGCTTACTCTTATTATTTGTAGTCGTTCAAAATGGCATTTTTGCTGGCCCTGAACCGAAAAAGAAAGAAAGTAAAAAGCCTAAGAAAGTTATTTTCCTAATAGGTGACGGAATGGGATTAGCCCAAATCACTGCCGCAATGGCCAATTATCAAGGAAGGAATGCTTTTGAAAGATTCCCTGTAATAGGACTCAGTAAGACAAGCTCATCAGACAATTATGTTACAGATAGTGGTGCAGGTGCTACCGTTTTTTCAATAGGAAAAAAAACATTTAATGGCGCAATTGGGGTAGATAGTTTAGGAAAAGAACAAGACGGATTATTTGAAAAATTGAAAAGGAACAATTGGGGAACTGGTGTAATTGCCACCTCCTCTATTACCCATGCAACACCAGCTTCATTTTACGCACATGTAGCCTCAAGAAAATCTGAAGAAGATATTGCCAGTTATTTGCTTAGAAACAATTGTGATATTGCCGTGGGAGGTGGAACTAAGTTTATTCAAAACAGAAAAGACCAAAAAAATCTCATAGCCGAGTTATTGGCTTCAGGGTTCTATGTTAGTACTGATAGTGCATTACAGAAAATAGACGCCAAAAAATATATACAAACACTTTCTCCCAATGGCATGAAAACAATGCAAGAAGGTAGAGGAAATTATTTACAAAAAGCTACCCAAATGGCCTGTAATAACCTTACAAAATATCATGGCAAGTATTTTCTTATGGTGGAAGGATCCCAAATTGATTGGGGTGGCCATGACAACAATTTCGAATACATGAAAGCTGAATTGTTAGATTTTAACGAAGTAATCAATTCAGTTTTAGATGAAGCCATGCGCGATGGAAATACCCTTGTTGTGGTAACTGCAGACCATGAAACTGGCGGGTTAAGTTTACTTGAAAACAAAAACGATAAACTCACCTTTACGCCTAATTATTCAACAGGCGGCCATAGTGGTATAATGGTTCCTGTTTTTGCGTACGGACCAGGTGCCGAGTTATTCGCGGGTATTTATCCAAATACAGAAATCTATGAAAAATTTCTTCAATTAATGAACCTCAATGGAATTTCAAAAACTAGAAAATAATTGGATCATAATCCTATCTTTATTGGGGTTAAGCCTACTTATGATTTATGTAGTATTGCCTAAATTATTCAAAAACTATTCAACAGAAAAAGG
>CAILJQ010000157.1 GCA_903834625.1 uncultured Bacteroidota bacterium | reverse complement strand
CCGATCTATAACAATGGCACGTGGTGATGGAATTGGTCCAGAAATTATGGACGCAACTCTTAGAATTATTGAATCCGCTGGAGCAAATATAGCTGTAGAGGAAATTGAAATTGGAGAGAAGGTCTATTTATCTGGCAATAGCTCTGGCATTAGCAAGGAATCATGGGATACCATAAGAAGGAATAAGGTGTTTTTAAAAGCTCCGATTACCACTCCCCAAGGAGGAGGTTATAAGAGTTTAAATGTAAGTACGCGTAAGTTTTTAGGCTTATTTGCCAACGTCAGACCATGTACAAGTTTGAGTCCATACGTAGAAACCAAACATCCAGATATGGACTTGGTGATCATTCGTGAAAATGAGGAAGATTTATATGCAGGCATTGAACATCAGCAAACGGATGAGGTAGTACAATGTTTAAAACTAATAAGTAGACCTGGTTGCGAGCGCATAGTTCGTTATGCCTTTGAGTACGCCCGTCAGAACAAAAGAAAAAAGGTAACCTGTTTCTCAAAAGACAATATTATGAAGCAAACAGATGGTTTGTTTCACCAGGTGTTTAATGAGATTGCAGTTGAGTATCCAGATATTATCAACGACCATTTTATTATTGATATTGGCGCTGCAAAATTGGCTGTTACCCCAGAGAATTTTGATGTGATTGTCATGGGAAATTTATATGGCGATATTTTATCTGATGTGGCAGCACAAATGACCGGATCTGTTGGTATGGCTGGATCTTCGAATATTGGAGCAACTTGTTCTATGTTCGAAGCCATTCATGGTTCAGCCCCAGACATTGCGGGCAAAAACATGGCAAATCCTTCAGGTTTATTGAATGGAGCCGTATTAATGTTGAACCATTTAGGTCAGACCGATATAGCCCGTAAAATTGAAAATGCGTGGTTAAAAACCATTGAAGATGGCATTCATACTGGCGACATTTACAAGGAAAAAATGAGCAAAGAAAAAGTTGGAACGAAAGAATTTGCCACTGCTGTTATTGAAAGATTAGGAAGCGTGCCAACAACTTTAAAAGCCACCGGAGAGGGAGAAGACAGACCTATTGTTATTCCTCCCTATATTAGAAGAAAAGCTGCCAAAAAAGAACTTTTAGGGATAGATCTGTTCGTACATTGGGAAGGCATGAATCCTGAAGAATTGGCTCAATTAATAAAGAAATTAGATAATTCTCTGTCGCACCTAAAAATGATTACCAATCGTGGAATTAAAGTATGGCCTGAAGGTTTTGAAGAAACGCAATGCACAGACCATTGGCGCTGCCGGTTTATGGCCAAAGATGGCGGTTTAATGGATAAAACTGAGCCAGCAAGAATGTTAACTGAGGCTTTGGGTGCAGGAATTGATATCATTAAAACTGAAAACTTATATCAGTTTGATGGCAAACAAGCCTTCTCTGCAGTACAAGGGCAATAATGACTTAATTGGAATTTCTACTTACTAAGTACACGCCAATAATGGTGAAAATTACTGCTATCCATGTACTGGTATCTAAGGCTTCATGCAACCAAAACCAACCCAAAACAATAGCCACCAAAGTATTTATATAGGCATACGTTGAAACAATGGTTGCAGGGAGTTCTTTAATCACATACATATATGAGCCGTATGCTATAATTGACCCAAAGATAATGAGGTAAGCCAAGGCGTAAATTGCTTCGGGGGCGGGATGAACTGAAACCATTTCGCCCCTGAAATAGGAAATAATGAGTAAAAGTAATCCCCCGGGAATCATTTGGAGTCCGGCTACAAATAAAGGATGCTCATCTGTTTTATGGTTTTTGGAATAAATGGTACCCAATGACCAGAGGAAATTGGATAAAATCACCGCTATAATCCCCCAAAGAAACATATCATTTTCAAACAAACTGATTTTGTCTTTGAACAAAACTACTTGTCCAACCAAGCAAATCACGAAACCCAGAACTGCCAATGGGTGGAGTTTTTCCATGTTCCCACTCAGGCGATTAATTACCACAATCCAAACAGGTGTGAGAGCGCAAATAAGGGCTGTTAGGCCTGAACCTACATATTGCATGCCCCAAGAAATAATTCCATTGCCACCAGCAAGCATAAGTATTCCATTGATGCCATATGTTTTTAAGGCTTTCCATTCTGGTATTTTATATCCCTTAAGCAAAAAATAACTGATAATTAAAACCCCAGCAATGGTATGCCTAAAGAAGGCCATTAAAAGTGGTGGAAAAGTTTTCACGCCAATGCTTATGCCTAAGAAAGTTGTCCCCCAGAAAAGGGCTACAGCTGCAAATGCTAGCCAGGCAACGAATTTTGGTTGTTTGGTCAAAGGTATAGGTGTGAGTTGCGAAGGTAAAGGAAACGATTGATTTGGATTTGATTTTTATTTCTGACAGTTTGTATGCCGTTAATTTTAACCCTATTTACTAAGTTCGCACTTGAATGAAAACAACATTAATTCGTAATGCCAAATTGGTAAATGAGGGTAAAATCTTCCATGCTGATGTATTCATCAGAGGAAGTTTTATTGAAAAAATTGAAACCCAAGGAATCTCTATGCATGCAGATAGAGTGATAGATGCAGCAGGTAAATATTTGATACCTGGCCTAATTGACGACCAAGTGCACTTTAGAGAGCCTGGATTAACCCATAAAGGAGAAATATATACAGAAGCGAAAGCTGCAGTTGCAGGTGGCATAACAAGTTATATGGAGATGCCAAATACCTCACCTTCTGCAGTTACCATTGATTTGCTTGAACAAAAATACGCAAGAGCTGCGGCTTGTAGTTTAGCTAATTATAGTTTCTTTATGGGTACTACCAACCATAACCTAGAAGAATTGTTGAAGGTAGATGAGACCCAAGTTTGTGGGGTGAAAATATTTATGGGCTCAAGTACAGGAGATATGTTGGTAGACGACCCAATAGCATTAGAAAATATCTTTAGTCAAGTAAAAACTTTGATTGCCACCCATTGTGAAAGTGACCCATTGGTTAAACAAAATCAGGCTGCCACAATTTCTGAATATGGCGAAGGAATTGACGCTTCATTTCATCCCAAAATTAGAAGTGAGGAAGCCTGTTATTTGTCATCGTCATTTGCAGTTGAATTGGCTAAGAAACATGGCACACGCCTACATATTTTACATATTAGCACTGCCAAAGAATTGGATTTATTTAGGAATGATATCCCTTTACTAGAGAAAAAAATAACGGCAGAAGCATGTGTGCATCACCTTTGGTTTAGTGATGCAGATTATGCGAGTAAGGGCAATTTCATCAAATGGAATCCTGCTGTTAAAACGGCACATGATAGAGACTCAATCCTTCAAGCAGTAATTGACAATAGAATAGATGTAATTGCTACCGACCATGCGCCACATACTTTAGAGGAGAAAAGCCAAAGTTATTTAAAAGCACCTTCTGGCGGACCTTTGGTTCAGCATAGCTTGCAGGCATTACTACAACTATACAAACAAGGCAAGATATCTTTGGAAAAGATAGTAGAGAAAACAAGTCACAACGTAGCCATGTTATTTGAAACCGATAGAAGAGGATTTTTGAGAGAAGGCTATTACGCAGATTTGGTATTGCTTGATTTGAACCAACCTTACACGGTAAGTAAAGGCAATATTTTGTATAAATGTGGATGGAGTCCGTTTGAAGGAACGCAGTTTGATGCCAGCATTACCCATACTTTTGTCAATGGAAATTTGGTTTTTGAAAACGGGGTATTTGATGAAAGTAACAAAGGAAAACGTTTGAAATTTAACCGTTAAAAACAATTGCATTATGACAATACAAGAATGGTTTGATGCCTATGGTGAAAGTCATCAAAACCCCACAAACAAGCTCATACATTGGATTTGTGTTCCGGTTATCTTTTTTTGTGTGGTAGCATTGTTGTCATTGGTACCCCTACCCTTGCCCATTTCTGTAGAGATAAATTTGGCCCAGGTTGTTTTGGTTTTTGCTTCGTTATTTTATATCAAACTAAGTTGGAAATTAGCCATAAGTACCATCTTGTTCGCATTGGCATGTTTAAGCTTAGCGGAGTATATTTCTGAAGCTGGCTATAATTTATTTGTTATTGCCTTCTCTGCATTTGTATTGGCATGGATTGGCCAATTTTATGGGCACCGCATAGAAGGGAAAAAGCCATCATTTTTAAAGGACCTTCAGTTTTTGTTGATTGGTCCAGCTTGGCTTTTGGGCTTTGTATACAAAAATTTAGGAATTAACTATTAGGTAGTTAGTGTTTTGCCTTCTTCTTTGGCTTGGTGGTTTTCATTTGAATCACGTCTACCAAGAAGGCAAATGCCATAGAGAAGTAGATATATCCTTTTGGTATGTGCTGGTCGAAACCTTCGGCCATTAATGAAATACCAATCACAATTAAAAAGCATAAGGCCAATATTTTAAAAGAAGGATGTTCATGAATGAACTTACTGATTGCGCCCGAGGCCAATAACATGATACCCACTGAAATAATTACAGCGGTGTACATGATCCAAATATTGTCTACCATACCTACAGCTGTAATGATGGAATCTATAGAAAACACAATATCTAATACCAAAATTTGAAGCAATAAATCTCTAAAAGTTGCAGCTTTTGTATTGGCTAAATTGGCTTCTTCCTCTCCATCGTGTTCGGTTTTATGGTAAATTTCTTTGGTGCTTTTATACATTAAAAATAAACCACCCGTTATCAGAATGATATCTTTACCTGAAATCCCAATATCAGCAATATGAAATAAGTTATTTTCTAATTTCATGATATATGAAATGGCAGTAAGCAAAACCAAACGCATTACCATGGCAAGCCCAATTCCCGTTTTGCGCAATTTATCTCTTTGCGCCTCTGGGAGCTTTTCTGAAAGAATGGAAATAAAAATAACATTATCTATTCCTAAGATAACTTCTAATGAAACAAGGGTAATGAGGGCTATAAGCAAGTCTGAGGTCATAATTTTTTAAATAATTGATTTAATAATCAACTTTTCAATGATAAGGCAAAATTTCAATTTAGAAAAACAGGGCTTATTTTCCAGCGCCAGAAAGGAAGTCGCGGTACCAATAACCCGAATTTTTGGTGAACCTCATTTGGGTTTCAAAATCAACATAAACCAAGCCAAATCTTTGGTGATATCCTTCTGCCCACTCAAAATTATCTGTAAGCGACCATACAAAATACCCATTTAATTTATGGAAATCTTGTTTGGCTTTGAATAGCTCTTCCATGTGTTGTTTGAGGTAATGAATACGATGTAAGTCTTCAACCCTTCCTAAAAACAATTCATCTTCAAAAGAGGCCCCATTTTCAGTAACAATAATTTGATTTACCCCTTTATAACTTTGAACTTTCTTTACAATTTCATAGATTGATTTGGGATAAACCTCCCAATTCATTTTAGTGTGGTAAACTTTTCTTTCGTTAGCTGGAACCAATTTGCTTCTGAGGTAGGGAGTAAATAAACTCGACTTTACCACCTCTCGGGTATACACTTGCACACCAATAAAATCGAGTGGTACTTTCAATTTTTCATCGTCACCCGCCTTCATGTATTTTTCTATCTTTCTTAAAGCAGGTATTTCCTCTGTGGGGTAACCTAAACCAAGAGTCGGTTCCAAGAACATTCGGTTCAGCAGAGCATCCATTTTATGGCAAGCTCTAAGGTGATTGGGTGCATGGGAATAGGGAGTTAAATGAGAAAAGCTAAAGGTTGAACCAACCTGTGCTTTGGGTTGCATGTCCTTTACCAACCTAAATCCTTCGGCAATGCATATAGAAGCATGCAAGGAGGCTGGTAAAAAATTCTTCAAACCTTTTCTTCCTGGCGCGTGCACCCCCCCAAAATATCCAGCACCTGTGAACACTAAAGGCTCATTTAAAATCATCCAGTGTTTTACTTTATCTCCAAATAGTTTTACAGCTTTTTGGGTATACTCTAAAAACCAATCTATCACTTCTCGATTGGTCCACCCTCCTTTTTTTTCAAGCAAATAGGGTAAATCCCAATGGTAAAGGGTTACCCAAGGCTCAATTCCCTTTTCTAAACAAGCATCAATTACACGATGGTAAAAATCTATACCCTTTGGGTTCAGACTACCAACCCCATCTGGCAACAAACGCGGCCAACTCAAGGAAAATCTAAAATTAGGTATTCCCATTTGTTGGATAAGGTCTATATCTTGTAAATACCTATAATAAAACTCGTTGGCTTGGTAGTGATGGTGACCGCTTTTGATTTTCCCTTTATCTGCAAATGCATCCCAAATAGAAGGTCCTTTTTGATCTGTTTTGTGCGCTCCCTCCGTTTGCAATGCAGAACTTGAAACGCCCCAAATGAAATGATTGCCGAAATCCTTTGCATGAACAGCCTTTGAATCTACAGGAGTAGTTTTCATTAAATTTGTTTGAAGATATTTTTAAAGGCTTTTTTGTTGATAGCAATTTCTGAATCTTGAATTTCATTGGTATGCTGCGACACAATGGTTTCTACAATGGCAGCAGCATTATCGGGGTAATCTACTGAAACTGCATAGCCTGCTTGTATCCAATACTGAAAAGATTCTAGGTATCGCTTCTTTAATTTCTTCACCACAGTAACACCCATTTCCTCTAACATACTTGCGTTACATTGCTGTTCATATTGTGTTTTCATAGGTATGACCAAGAGCTTTTTTCCCAAATATAATGCTTCACTTGTGGTTCCAAATCCAGCATTGCTAATAACACCAGCAGCACCAGCCATGCTCTGAATAAAGCTTTCTGTCTCGATAGGTGAAATAGTGATATGGTCAACCGAATAAGTTTCTTTGGCTATCTTCGAAAAAACTTGCCAATTGATTCCTTCTAATCGACTTAAAAATTTGATGATTTTTTTATCGGAATAGGCAGGCAAATAAACCGTAAAATACCCGTGGTTACTTACAGGTGTTTCGCGAACCACCTTTCGGATAATTGGGGTAAAAATATGTTGGTCGAGTGATTGAAAATGAAAGCCATATTCATGGGTTGAGGGTGCATAATACTGTAATACCTTTCTTCCAAAAAAATCTGCTTTCTTTGGCTTGGGTGCCATAGGATGCAAGGTTGCTACTTGATTGCTTAAGGCAATACATGCCTTTCCTGCCATTTTACATGCCCAGCTACTTATGGGTTCAAAATCACTCACCACCAAATCATACTCTTGAATGGGAAGCGATTTTATTTCTTTATATAATTTTCTGCTCTTAAGCTTCCAATAGGTTTTCCAAATATCAACTCCCCCTTTTTTGCCAAAAACAAAGGATAATCCATAATATCTATATTTAACGGGAAAGGGCAATTCAACGTCAGATGAAATCCCACTTAACAATATATCTACATCGCCGTATTTACTAAAATGGGGTATCAATTCGATGGCACGGGTGATGTGTCCGTTACCGGTACCTTGCACTGCATATAATATTCTCATGCTTTTTTAGGACTAATTCCTGCAGGTTCAATCATAAAATCTTGCAGCATTTGGTTAAACAATTGTCCACTATCCATCATCACCAAATCATGCACTGCTTTATCTTCTTCCATCTCTACATCCACGAAATCTGATTCATTGTATTTAAATAGGGTCCATTCGCCCTCATTGTATTCTAAGGCACTTAAATTTTCAATCCAATCGCCTGAATTGAGATAGGAAACCTTTCCTTTTTCGGTTTCAATGGTTTTCATTTCAGGATGGTGAATATGTCCGCACAATACATAATCATATCCATTTCTAATAGCTATCTCAGCAGTAATTTTCTCAAAATCGTTGATGAATTTAACCGCCTGTTTTACGCTGTTTTTAATGCTTTTAGAAAGAGATATTTTCCCTTTTCCCAATCTTTCAGAAACCCAATTGACCAGGGCATTGATTAGTATTAATAAGTCATAACCATGGGAACCTAAACGGGTTAACCATTTAGAGTGCTTCATGGTTACATCAAACACATCTCCATGGAAAATCCATACCTTTTTACCATCCAACTCTAACAACAATTTATTCTCTATGTTGAGGGAGCCCATTTTAAATCCTGCGAATTTTCGCAATAGTTCATCATGGTTTCCGGTGATGTAGGTTACTTTCACCCCCTGGCTAACCCATTTGGTTATTTTTTGAATGATTTTCATGTGCGACTTAGGCCAGTATTTTTTACTGAACTGCCACATATCGATGATATCTCCGTTAAGAACCACCCTTTTAGGTTTAATGCTATTGAGATAATTGAGTAGTGCCTTACTTTGGCATCCATAGGTTCCCAGATGAATATCTGAAATAACCAAAATATCCACTTTACGTTTTTGCAATGGCTTGCTTTCTTGTTTGCGCAAAATTGCCATTGCTATCCTATGTAAATATAAAGCTACCGTTAACTAATTGTTAGGGGCTTAGGAAAATTCCTCTACCAGATTAGAAATAGGCCATTTGCTCTATTTCAGTGATAAATGGTGGGATGAAAACGATAATTTTATATTGAAAATCAAGGTTTAAGTACTTTTTTTCACAATTTTAAGGTGGAGGCCTTGCAAATAAAAGGCTCTTACATATATTTGCACTCCCCAAAAGGGAAATGCGAAAGTAGCTCAGTTGGTAGAGCGCAACCTTGCCAAGGTTGAGGTCGCGGGTTCGAGCCTCGTCTTTCGCTCAAAAGAAAGGAAGTTATAGGTAATTCTGTAACTTCTTTTACTTTATGGTGAATAAGCTCGGGTGGTGGAATTGGTAGACACGCAGGACTTAAAATCCTGTATCCTTTAAAGATGTGCGGGTTCAAGTCCCGCCCCGAGTACGAAAGAAAGCTGATTCATTTGAGTCAGCTTTTTTTGTTTTGGAAAAAGCACAGATGTGCGAGTTCATTCCGATAGCTATCGGAACGCCCCGAGTACGAAAGAAAGCTAATTCATTTGAGTCAGCTTTTTTTGTTTTGGAAAAAGCACAGATGTGCGAGTT
>CAILJQ010000156.1 GCA_903834625.1 uncultured Bacteroidota bacterium | reverse complement strand
CCTGTTGCCGTTTGGTATTCCATTAAATCTGCTCCATCAAAATAGATGGTTAATTGATACGCGCGGTTTACAGTACCAAAGGTTGTTTGCCTATCTTCAGGAATAAAATTGTATTTGTTTTGGGCATAACTTCCCAAGAAACTTAAGCTTAAATTATCGGTAAGGTGATAGGTGAGCAAGCTTTGGACATCGTAAAATACAGGCTGGTAGCTGCCCTTGGCATCTAATGTTCCTAATAGGTATTTATTGCTCCAATATCTGGCACCTAATAAATAGGTAAAACGTAAGTTGTCGCTAGCGCCTTCCACATGTGATTGCACGCCCAACACACTTACATCTGCTCCTGCTGCAAACTTTTTAGGGTCTTTGTATTTGATGTCTAACACGCTGCTCATTTTATCTCCGTATCGTGCTTCAAATCCACCTGCAGAGAATTTGATGTTTTGAACCATTTCTGTATGGATAAAACTTAAACCTTCTTGTTGCCCACTTCGTGGAAGAAAAGGCCTGTAAATTTCAATATCATTCACATAAATGAGGTTCTCATCATAATTTCCCCCGCGTACGTTGTATTGTGAACTGAGTTCTGTATTAGAAACCACACCTGGCAAGGTTTTCAGAATTTGTTCAAAGCTGCCACTCACGTTAGGTAAAGCCTCTGTACGTTTTGGATCAATCACATACATTGATACTTTCTCGCGTTCGCGCTCTTCTGTAAATACAAAAACTTTAAGTGTTGATACGCCATAATTCATGCGGATATCAAGCAAATGTTTTTCTCCCGGATTTAAGGCAGCCACATTGGCAACATAAGCCTGCCTGCCTACATAAGAAAAAACCAATTCGAGGGCCATGCCAGAAGGGACCTCCATGCGGTAGTATCCTTTTTCATTACTGCCACCTAATATTTTTTTACCTGTAACGGTAATGTTTACGTCGCTAATAGGCTGACCAATTGAATCCTTAATTTCTCCGTATATAATGGCCGTGTTTTGTCCCCATGCACTTGTAGGAGCAAGAGATACGAGCAAAAGCAAAAGGAAGGATATATGGCTGGCCTTAGAATTCAACTGTTCACTAACGATTAAGATGCTAACGTAGTATCTTTCCCTGTGTTTTTCAAGGACTGAATAGTTGACACTGGATCTGAAGAAGCAAATACATAGTTTCCTGCCACCAAAACATCGGCACCAGAGTTGAGCAATTTCGGCGCAGTTTCGGCATTTACACCGCCGTCAATTTCAATCAAACAGCTTGAACCTGCTGCTAATATCATGGCTTTTAGGTCGTAACATTTGGCATAGGTTTGCTCAATAAACTTTTGTCCACCAAAACCAGGGTTCACGCTCATCATACAAACCAAGTCGATGTCTTTGATGATATCTTTTAACAAATGAACTGGTGTATGTGGGTTGATAGCCACTCCGGCCTTCATGCCCTCTTCTTTAATAGCATAAATGGTTCGGTGTAAGTGGGTGCAGGCTTCGTAATGAACCGAGAGGATATCTGCCCCAACTGCCTTAAAATCTTTGATGTATCGTTCTGGTTGAACAATCATTAGGTGCACATCTAACGGTTTTTTACCCAATTTTTGCAATGATTTAATCACAGGAAAGCCAAAAGAAATATTGGGAACAAAAACACCGTCCATTACATCTACATGGAACCAATCTGCCTCGCTGGCATTAATCATTTCAATGTCTCTGCCCAAGTTGGCGAAATCGGCCGATAATACCGAAGGAGCGATAATAGGAAAATTCATGGGGCGAAGATAGCTGAAAACTCGAAAAATTATACCTCTTTCGCTGTCATTTCCAATTTGCTACACAGCACCCACCAAAGCTTGTCTTTTGTGGGATGATTTCGGGGAATACAATGTTTTGGGAATTTTGATAGAACGAGTTTTTCATTTAAGCAGCTGCCGAAAGACAAAAAATATATGCCTTCATTTTTTCTTTATGATTGTTTGTATGTGTTTATGAGATATAAATAGAAATTAAACATATTTTTTCATGATTGGGTGGTTCATAAAATATGCTGTTTTGGCCAATGTTTTGAGAGTGTTTCTAAGCTATGTTTTGTTGTTTTAGACTACAATTTTTCTTATATTAGCTGTGTGAAAAACAAGAAAGAAATAGGATTAGATTTCATAATTGATAAATTGACTAATTCTATAGAGAATGTTGTAACAGGGGATAGTTTTGCCACTGAAATTTCAATATTAAATAAAGATGACCTTGAGAAAGTAAGCAAAGCACATGGTTGGCTTTTTGACTGGAAGTCCGAGTTTAAGAATCCGTCGAGGGATACATATAAACTAACCATAGTTAATAATTCTACTATTATTCAGGGTTTAGTAAGTTTAGAGGAGAAAACAGATCATGTCTATATGCATTTACTTGAAAGTGCTCCTTTCAACAAGGGGAAAACAAAAGTTTATGCAGGAGTTCTTGGTAATTTAGTTGCATATGCATGAAAGTTTTCTTTTAACCATGGATATGAGGGAAATGTGTCCTTTCTCTCAAAAACAAAACTCATTGACCATTATAGCGAAAAATTAGGTGCAATTCATATTGGCAAACAAAGAATGATTATTGAAACGAAAGCTGCTCTCAAACTTATCAATAAATATTTCCCAAATCAATAATTTGAGTAGCAATAATGTAAATTGACTTCAAAATAAATAAATCTATGAACAAGAGAAGACAAGTAGAATTAGACGTTGACTTTATTGGTGGTGAAAGGTCATTAACTAAAGAGGATGAAAAAGCAATAAGTGACTTTTTGAAACAAAGAAAAATGCAGTCTAAAATATCTGCAAAAGTTAAAAAAATAATAAAAGTAAGGCCTTCAAAAGTAATTGCCTGAGAGGCAACAATAGAAACAGGTTAGGACAAAAAAGTTTCTGTGGTTTTAATTTTGCCTAAAAAGAGTGTTGCGGTTCACCTACGCTAAAGCTTCGGAGGACGAAGTAGTGGAATCATGATAGAACAAGTTTTTCATTTAACAAGCTTGAGTATGTCAGCCATGATTTTTAACATAAGCCAGCAGCAAAAACGCAAGCAGTAGAGTAGGATGGGTCTTATCATTTCTTATTAAAATGGTAACTCAAACCAAACTGTATTCCCCCTCTAAAGCTAAGGCTTGGTGCATCTGGGTATTTGTTTTGGGGTGGCATGAACCAATTCATGGCATTTCCT
>CAILJQ010000155.1 GCA_903834625.1 uncultured Bacteroidota bacterium | reverse complement strand
ATAATTCCATTAATAAGTGCAACCCGTAATTCTTTAAGAATTTTCTGCCCAATATTGTTGGTTCCAAGTGTATCATTGGCCAAACCTTGGACCACAATAGCAGAAGATTGCACCCCCACATTACCTCCCATAGCAGCAATAAGAGGTATAAAAAAGGCCATCTCAGGATGTATCATGATTTGATTTTCATACAAACCCAAGAACCTTGAACTTGCTATGCCTCCAAATAAACCTATGAGCAACCAAGGCAAGCGCGCGCGAGACAAAACCCAAACTTTGTCTGTGGCATCCACGTCTTCTGTAATACCCGACATCAACTGATAATCTTCATCAGCTTCTTCCTTTATCAAGTCAACTACATCATCAACAGTTATTCGACCAATTAATCTACCTAAAGGATCCACCACAGGCAGAACAACCAAGTCGTATTTTTTGGTAACATTGGCCACTTCATCAATTTTGGTAGAAGCTGGAACAGAAATAACTTCCTCATTATAAACCTCCGAAACAGAGGTATCTGGTTGAGAAAGAATCAATTTCTTCAGGGTTATCAAGCCCACTAATCGTTCCAAATCATCTACCACATATACTGCATAGATATTATCTTCAAGCTCTGCTTGTAACCTAATTTCTTCAATACATTGTGATACGGTCCAATTGCGGTTAACCTTTATCAATTCTACCGCCATTAAGCTACCCGCAGTATCCTCTTCATAACTAATGAGGTTCAGTAAACTACTTGCATAGTCGATATCTTGTAATTGAGAAATAACCTCTTCTTTTATCGCGTTTGGAAAATGATTGAGCACATACGCCGCATCATCAGAATCCATGTTCTCAATAAACTCGTTTGCAATTTCAAAAGGTGTATAGGCAGAAAGAAAGGATTCTCGTTGGGTTTCATCCATTTCAACCAAAACTTTTACCACTGTTTCTTTTTCAAGGGCCATCATCACCCTGCGTGCCTGTTCGTTTTCTAAACGGTCAATAACAGCAGCAATATCTTGCGGATACATATCTGCCAATTGCTCGTGCATAGGAGCTAAATCATTTTGGTTGAACCAAACATGAAATTGTTTTATAAGCGCGTTATCTACCTGTATCTTTTCCATTATAGCTCGGCTTGAACCAAATTTGTTAATTGAACAAAATCTGACACACTTAATTCTTCTGCACGTTTTGAAGCATATATTCCAAGCTGTTCATCTGTCAAACCAAAAACAGCAAGTGCGTTGCGTAATTTTTTTCTTCTTTGATTAAACCCTGTCTTAACCACCCTTTTAAATAATGATTCATCACAAGCCAATTGCTCAACCCTTCTTGTCATTCGAATCACACCTGATTTAACTTTTGGAGGTGGATTAAACACTTGTTCATGAACAGTAAAAAGATATTCTACATCATAATAGGCTTGGGTAATAACACTTAAAATACCATATTCTTTTCCACCATGCTTTGCCCCTATTCTTTCTGCCACTTCCTTTTGAAACATTCCAACCATAAAGGGCACTGAATTCCTATGATCCAAAATATGAAAAACTATTTGAGAGGAAATATTGTAAGGGAAATTGCCTATCACAGATAAGCCGTCAGGGAAACGTTTCCCCAAATCCATTTCCAAAAAATTCTCAGACAACAAGCGTTCACTTATTTGGGGGTAAGTTGCCATTAAATAGGTAACAGATTCATTGTCTACTTCTGCGGCCCATGTGCGTAGCGACTTCTTCTCTAATAAATACTGTGTTAATACGCCCATACCCGGACCAACCTCCAAAACATCCCCCTTAGGATAAACTGTTGCAAGGGCTTCAACAATATTGCCTGCAATGTTTAAATCCGTTAAAAAATGTTGTCCTAAATGCTTCTTTGCCTTAACCTGTTGTGTCATGAATTGCAAATAGAAAGATTTTGGAGCAGAAATTTTTATGAAAATAGAAAATGAGCATATTTGTGGCTCAATCAGCTATTTATTACCCTAAAACAAACAGACATGAAAAAGTTCTTTCGCCTATTCATTTTATGTGCTATTTTACTTACCACATTTGCTGCCCAAAGCCTTGCCCAAACAGTTTATGTTACAGGTTCAGGTAAAAAGTACCATGCGAAAAATTGTGATTTAGCCAAAACAGGCAAAAAGGGATTGACCCTAGATGAAGCCAAAAAACAAGGATACACACCTTGCAAAAGCTGCAAAGTAGAGGCCCTGCCTGCAGAAACAAAAAAGACACCTGCTGCCAAAGCCAAGAAGAAATAAGCAGGTAAACCAGGTTCATTCAAGACAACACAATCT
>CAILJQ010000154.1 GCA_903834625.1 uncultured Bacteroidota bacterium | reverse complement strand
TTCTTTGAAGCAATCAATGCAGGTGGAGTGTTGCAAATTCCTATGGTTGTTTCTGTGTGGGACGATTCATATGGAATTTCTGTGCATGCAAAATACCAAACCACCAAAGAAAGTATCTCTGAAATTCTTAAAGGTTTTCAAAGAGATGAAAAAGGTGAGGGATATCAAATCTTTACCGTAAAAGGTTGGGATTACCCTGGTTTATGTTTGGCCTATGAACAAGCAGGTAAAATTGCCAGAGAGCAACACATTCCTTGCTTAATACATGTAAGCGAATTAACCCAACCACAAGGTCACTCAACTTCTGGTTCACACGAGCGCTATAAAAGCAAAGAAAGACTGGCTTGGGAGGCTGAAAATGATTGTATCAAACGTTTCAAAGAATGGATACTTAAAAATAATATTTCAACAGAAACAGAACTTGAGAGCATAGAAAACGAAGCAAAAATTCAAGTAAATGTTTCCAAAAAACAAGCTTGGGAATCTTATTTAAATCCTATCAAAAAAGAAATCCAAGAATGTGCCGAACTTATTGAAGCAGTAGCTTCTGCAAGCGCACAATCTCCTGGCATAATTGACATTAAAAATAATTTATTGGCTATTGCTGAACCTATTCGTAAAGATATTGGAGTAGCCATGCATCAAGTGTTGCGCTTAACTGCCAAAGAAAACTCTGCCGCTCGTTCTATTTTGCAACAGTGGAAAAAAGAGTTCGAAAACCTGAATGAAGATAGGTACAATTCTTACTTAATGAGTGATAGTGCCCTTCGTGTAAATGAGGTGAAACCTGTCTATTCAAACGACTCTAAAATGGTTGATGGCAGAGAAGTATTGGTAGCATACTTTGATCACTTATTAAGCAATGATCCGAGAGTTTTAGCATTTGGTGAAGATGTAGGAAAAATTGGTGATGTGAACCAAGGCTTCGCCGGACTACAAGAAAAACATGGTGAAAGCAGGGTTTTTGATACAGGTATCAGAGAGTTAACAATTATTGGCCAAGGTATTGGAAATGCCCTCAGAGGTTTAAGACCTATTGCAGAAATTCAATACTTAGATTATCTGTTATACGGATTGCAACCATTGAGTGATGATGTGGCTACACTGCAATACCGAACCAAAGGCGGTCAGAAAGCTCCACTTATTGTAAGAACACGCGGACATAGATTAGAAGGTATTTGGCACTCTGGGTCCCCCATTGGAATGATCTTACATGCTTTAAGAGGGATGTTGGTTTTAACCCCAAGGAATATGGTTCAAGCAGCAGGAATGTACCAAACCTTGATACAAAGTGATGAACCGGCCTTACTAATTGAATGCTTGAATGGATACAGGTTAAAAGAAAAAATGCCTGATAATTTGGGAAAGTATACCGTTCCTCTTGGCGTTCCAGAAATTATTGAAGAAGGGAATGATATCACTGTTGTTTCATACGGATCAACTTTGAGAGTAGTTCAAGACGCGGCGAAAATGCTTAAAGAAGTAGGCATATCCCTCGAAATCATTGATGCACAAACTCTACTTCCATTTGATATTCACCACCTCATTTCAGCTTCTTTGAAGAAAACAAATAAGTTGGCAGTTATTGATGAAGATGTTCCAGGTGGCGCTAGTGCATATATCTTGCAGCAAATTTTGGAACAACAAAATGGATACTTTAGCCTTGATGCTAAACCCTTAACCATAACTGCAAAAGCACACAGACCTGCCTATGGTACCGATGGCGATTACTTTAGCAAACCCAATGCAGAAGAGATATACGACCGGTTGTTAGAATTGATGCAGGAATACCAACCAGGTAAATACTAACATCCTTTATAATCCAAATTTATAGAACTGCCTCGATGAATATTTGAGGCAGTTTTTTTTTGCTCTACATTATAGACCCCAGAGGTGGCTTCATGTCAATTCCTGATAAAAATCAGATTATTTTTATTTAGACTAATTACAAATAACTTATTTTTGTCTCATGAAAAATGCCATCAAACACTTCAACATACTACTCCTTTTCATCAGCATCTATTCGGCTAAAAGCTTTGCCCAAGTGAAAGGTTTGTTACAAGATGATATGCAGCAACCCATTCAAAACGCCTCCTTGTTTTTAAACAATGGTGCCCAAACCCAAACCAATGCAAATGGTGTTTTCGAGTTTAAAGGTTTGATGCAAGGCAGTTATGTTCTATCCATACAAATTCAAGAACAATTGGTGAAAGTAACCGAGTTTTCTTTATTGGATAAAGACCAAAACCTCGCATTAGGCACCCTTACCATTTCAAAAAATATTCAATTAAAAGAAGCAACCATTACAGATAAATTCGTTCAAAGAAACATTGAAAGGATGCCAGAAATAAGAGATAATATTATCTATTCTGGTAAAAAAAATGAGGTATTAAGACTTTCAACCGGTTCGGCCAACTTAGCCCAAAACAACAGCCGACAAATTTTTGCCAAAGTGCCTGGGGTACAAGTATGGGAAAGTGATGGAAGTGGTGTGCAAATGGGAATTGCCACAAGAGGATTGAGTCCAAACCGTATGTGGGAATTTAATACCCGACAAAACGGATACGATATTGCCTCTGATCCATTTGGGTATCCTGAGGCTTATTATACACCATCTGTTGAATCATTAGATAGAATAGAAGTAATTAGAGGGGCAGCATCACTTCAATTTGGTCCACAATATGGTGGCATGGTGAACTATATTAAGAAACAATCAATTAGTCACAAAAAGGTGAGTGTTGAAAGCGTACAAACATTTGGCAGCAATGGATTATTTAGTACGTTCAATGCCGTTGGAGGCAAGGTGGGAAAGTTCAGTTATTATGCAAACATCAATTACCGCAAAAGCGATGGATGGCGCGTAAACAATGATTATGAAACAGTAAATGGGTATATTCATTTAGGCTATCAAATAAACAAAAAAATGAAACTAAGTGCATAGTTTACCCGTATGAACCAATTGGTACATCAACCTGGAGGGTTAACAGAAGCACAGTTTCTTCAAGACCCAAAATTGTCGACGAGAGAAAGGAATTGGTTTTACCTTAATTGGAACATTCCAGCACTTAACTTTGAATACGATATTCGCACCAACCAACATGTTTCCATAAAAATTGCAGGATTAACAGGAGACAGAAACAGCATTGGAAACCTCAATGCCATCAATATTCCGGATACCATATCTACCAGCACAGGAATGTATGGTTTAAGAAGAATTGACCAAGATGCCTATAGAAATTTAGGCGCAGAAATAAGGTACCTAAACACCTATACCCTAGGAAAACAAAAACATCATTTAGCTGCAGGTATAAAACTATATCAAGGAAATACTTCTAGAATAAGAAATAACAATGGAAATAGAGGAAAAAATTATGATTTAAGTGCAGAAAGTAATACACTAGCTATCGACCAAAATTTTGAAACAGGAAATGTGGCATTCTTTGCAGAGAATCTATTCAAAATAAACCAAAGGTGGAGCATAACACCAGGGTTTAGGCTTGAAAATTTAACCAATTCTATTCAAGGCTCATTTGGAACAAACACCATTTCACCAACAAATAGTA
>CAILJQ010000153.1 GCA_903834625.1 uncultured Bacteroidota bacterium | reverse complement strand
GTTTAAACATGAACAGGCAGGAAAAAAAATAATTTCAAAAATTTTTCCTAACGCTTGTTTTTCTCATTTCTTTGGCTAAATTCGTTCTCAGCAAGACAAAATAAATAACACAAAACACATATAGCTTATAGATAAAAATCTACACTAATATTTCTTTCTGGTTTCACCTTTTAAATCCAACAACCATGAACATGCAGAAAATTAGTGACCACGAATTGGTAAAGCTATACCAGGCCGGTACTCAGGTTGCTCTCGAAGAATTAATTAAACGCCACAAGCGTAGTATCTTTTCTGCGATTTATTTAATCGTACGTGACCGTCCGCTTGCCGAAGACATTTTTCAAGAGACCTTCATTAAGATTATTAAAACACTTCGTTCAGGTAACTACAACGAAGAAGGAAAATTTGGTGGCTGGGCCGTACGCGTTGGCCGTAACCTTACCATTGATTACATCCGTAAAATGAAGCGCGATGTAACCATTACCGACAGTGAAGGAAATGGCATTTTTGATTACCTCATCATTGCAGAAGAAAGCAAAGAAGACAAAATCATTCAAATGCAAAGTGAAAGTCAGCTTAAAAATCTTATCAAACTTTTGCCCGAAGAACAGCGAGAAGTGCTAATCATGAGGCATTGGGGCGATATGAGCTTTAAAGAAATAGCCGACAAAACTGGTGTGAGCATTAACACAGCTTTAGGGCGTATGCGCTATGCCCTCAACAACTTGAGAAAAATGATGGTTGCCAAAGGCGTTCAGATCTAACGAGATCTTGCACGTAAAAGTCAACTCCTATTTTATAAACCCTTAATTTTTATTGTTATGAAAGTAAAAGCACAAGCAGCATTGCTACTGGTGGTTCTGGTAGCACTGTATTCCTTCGAGGTTCCTAAAGGCTGGTACAAAGCCGGAAGTAATCCAGATCAGTACGAGATCGGTATCGATAAAGGTGCCGGTATGGACGGAACAAATGCAGCTACAATCAGATCAGAGGGAACCCGCGTTCGTGGATTTGGAACTTTGGTTCAAAACCTTAAACCCGGCGACTTTGCAGGAAAACGCCTGCGCATGTCGGGGTATATTCGCACTGCAGATGTTGCAGGCTGGGGCGGGTTTTGGTTAAGAATTGATGGAGCTAAAGCAGGTGATCCTTATGTTTTTGATAATATGTCGAACCGCAAAATAAAAGGTACCACCGATTGGAAATTGTGTGAAATCATAGTTGATGTGCCCAAAAAAGCTACCAACATTGCTTATGGTGCCTTATTAAGTGGTGGTGGTCAACTTTGGTTCGATAACCTAACTTTTGAAATTGTGGATGAATCGGTTCCAGCAACCATTCCGTATCCAAAAGAAAATGCTCCTCAAAATCAACCAACTAACTTAAGTTTTGAGGACTAAATTGAATTTGGTGGGTTTTGCAAAAAATAAATGTTTGTGCCATGGCGTTTTTATCATACAAACGTAAAAATGCTTATGGCCAAACATTACACCGAAAACGATTTACTTCTCTATTTGTATGGTGAAATGGAGGCAACGGAGGTTCAACAATTAGAATCTGCCTTGCTCACCAACAAAACACTTAGCCAATCATTGGCACATCTTAAAGCCGGAATGGCTGTGATGGACCAACTAGAGGCTGAACCATCACCTACCTCTGTAGCACTGATTTTAGAATATTCAGAGAAAACTGCAAGGTCAACAGTAGAAGAAGTTTAAAAAAAAAGAGGCTGTCTCACTAATGAGCAGCCTCTTTTTTTATGCTTTAACTTTTAACTTTATTCTATCAGAATTCCACTTGCCTCAAAAATTAACTTGTTATCTTTTTTAGGATCAAGGGGTAAAAACTCACCATGAGCAACGGCCTTTTTGCCATCAATATTACGTGGCAAAACATAAGCTTTGTCTTTTGTAAGTACTTTTACGGTTTGTCCACTTTCAGTTTTTAACACCAACCAACAACCTTCTCCTGTGCAATATTTCTCAACCACACCAGATACATAGCTAAAGGAAACTAAGCCTGAATCAGAAATAGGCAAGGTATCATTGAGCATTAATCCCGTACCAACTGTAAAGCCTTCACCAAACATCCCTGAGTTTTGCAGTTTTGCCCTTGGGTCGTTATTGCAGGAATAGATAAAAATAAGTCCGATGATTAAAGCTGCTAATCTCATTTGTCTATTTAATAAACATGAAAATATAATAAGTTAAACCTGCTAAAAGGGCACTAACAGGTATGGTTAAAATCCATGCCCATAAAAGGTTTACAGTTACGCCCCATCTTACCGCAGATAAACGTTTGGTAGCTCCAACACCAATAATAGAACCTGTTATGGTATGAGTTGTACTCACAGGTATTCCCATTTGTTCAGTCATAAATAAGGTTAATGCACCAGCACTTTCTGCCGCAACTCCTTCTAGTGGCGTTACTTTGGTAATTTTGGTTCCCATGGTTTTTACAATTTTCCAACCACCACTTAATGTCCCAAGGCCAATAGCAGCATAACAAGCCAAAGGTACCCAATCAGGCATTTGTTTGATGTCTGTAATGTTACCGTTTGCTACCATGGCAGCAGCAATAATACCCATTACTTTTTGCGCATCGTTTCCACCATGACCAATACTAAATGCTGCAGAGGATAACAATTGCAACTTCTTAAACATATTGGCAATTCTATAGGCCGTTGGTGTTTTTACCTTTTCAACATAAATATAGGTCAAAATAAAGAGTAAAATAACAAACATAATTCCCCATACAATGGCCGAGTTATCTGCTTTCTTTAATTCTTTGGAAAGCTTTTTAACATCTGCAGTTGGGTCAACCGTTGTTTGAATTAAACCCGCTAATTTGTCTGAACCTAAGGCATCGTACTGAACCAAAAGTGGTTTAGCTGCAGCCATAAATTGTTTAGCAGAATCAAGCTTTGGTTGAAGTTCTGGTTTAGCAGCAACTTCTTTACCTAACTTTTCAATGTTATAGTACTTTTTTAAATTATCTGATAGCTTACTTTGCTCTAATTGATTAAACAAAAAGAAAGTTCCAATGGCTACCAACACAATTACCCCTATGCGGTACCACAGGTTTTGCATAATGGTTATTAAGGTAATAAACATAGAAATAACCATACCCATTAAAGGAGCAATAAAAATGAACAAAACTGTTTTGGTAATTTTATCCATTTCTACAATACCTGGAATGGTAATACCATCACTGGTTGCGTAAGCATGGGCAATTGCAGCCCCTGCAAATCCACCAATTAAGGTATGCGATGAAGAGGATGGAATTCCATACCACCAAGTAAATAAATTCCAAATAATAGCAGCAATGAGACCAGCAAAAATTACATCCAAAGTAATAAATTCTTTGTGTACAGTTTTGCCAATGGTGTTGGCTACAGCGTGGTCTTTGAATATGAAAAAAGCCACAAAATTGAAGAATGCTGCCCAAATTACCGCCTGAAAAGGAGTGAGAACCTTTGTTGAAACAATGGTGGCAATAGAGTTTGCAGCATCATGAAAGCCAT
>CAILJQ010000152.1 GCA_903834625.1 uncultured Bacteroidota bacterium | reverse complement strand
TTGTTAACAGGTACCATCGTGCATTATTTAAGCTACTTGGGTTATAGGCCATGCGCATCCAACACTGCCATTGCATTTCAGCGCCTGTATCTATTTGGGTACTTAAGGCTCTTTCGGTTCGAACCGAAACCAAAGCCTGCAATTGGCCCGAGGCATTTACTTTAAACAAGCTATCATCGCCCACCCAAGTAGGGTTAACGGAAAGGTTGCCATCTGCAAAATCATCATATGTTTGGGCAAACAAGGGAGAAAAACCACACAGAAATGTAGCCAAAAAGAAGGGGTAGATTTTTTTTAACATCCCCAAAAATAATCTGTATCAACAGTTTGAATAGTATATTTTTGCGCTACCTAAAACCAATTGAAGGAGTTGCGAAAGTAAGCTGTAATTTTTCCACAGATCGAACTCCAGAGAGTTATTATATACCATGAAAGTTGCCGTAGTTGGAGCCACTGGGTTAGTAGGTGGCGTTATGTTAAAAGTACTGGAAGAAAGAAATTTTCCGGTGAGTGAATTAATTCCTGTTGCTTCAGAAAAATCTGTGGGCAAACAAATTTCCTTCAAAGGAAAACCTTATACCATTCATAGCATGGAACAAGCCATTGCTGCCAAACCTGCCATTGCTTTGTTCTCTGCTGGTGGCGGCACTTCACTAGAGTGGGCACCCAAATTTGCCGAGGCAGGCATAACGGTAATAGATAATTCTTCTGCCTGGCGCATGGACCCAAACAAGCCTTTAATAGTGCCAGAAATAAATGGTTCCATCCTTAAAGCAAGCGATAAAATTATTGCCAATCCCAATTGCTCTACCATTCAAATGGTCATGGTCATGCATCCTATTCACCAACAGTATGGCATTAGCAGAGTAGTAGTATCAACCTACCAAAGTGTTACGGGTACAGGAGTTAAGGCTGTTACCCAATTAGAAAATGAGCGCGCAGGCATAGAGGGAGAAATGGCCTACAAATACAAAATTGATAAAAATGCCATTCCACAAATAGATGTTTTTATGGAGAACGGTTACACCAAAGAAGAAATGAAAATGGTGAACGAAACCAAAAAAATTATGATGGACCACAGCATACAAGTTACTGCTACTTGCGTGCGTATTCCGGTAATGGGCGGACACAGCGAAAGTGTGAACCTTCAACTCAACAAACCTTTTGAATTAACTGATATCAAAACCTTATTGGCAAACACTGAGGGTGTCACCTTGCAAGATGATCCAAGCAATGGCATCTACCCTATGCCACTTTGGGCTTCAGAAAAAAACGATGTGTTTGTGGGTCGTATACGCCGCGATGAAAGTACAAGCAATGCCTTAAACTTATGGGTAGTATCAGATAACCTCAGAAAAGGTGCTGCTACCAATGCCGTACAAATTGCCGAATACCTGCTTACTCACCAATTGCTTTCATGAGCCTTCCCACCTATACCCGCGCGCAATTGGCTTTAAGAAATGGACAAGATCGCAACGAAATTTGGGTAGCCTTTCGTGGCGTAATTTATGATGTGGGGAGAAGCAGACTATGGCGCAATGGCAAACATTATGAGCATTGGGCCGGACAAGACCTTACTGCAGAATTACCCGATGCCCCACACAATGAAAATGTGTTCGATAAATTTGAAGCCGTAGGCCTCTTAGAAAATTAAGCTAGTTGAGTTCAACCCAAACCGGACAATGATCGGAATGTTTGGCATTGGGCATGATGCCCGCATCTACAATTCTTTTGCTTATGGGTTCAGCCACCATACAATAATCTATGCGCCAGCCTTTGTTGTTGTTGCGTGCATTGGCTCTATAACTCCACCAACTGTATTGATGCGGTTGTGGGTACAAACTTCTGAAACTATCTGTAAATCCGGCTTGCACAAATTGCTCCATCCACTCGCGTTCTTCTGGTAAAAAACCACTGCTGTTTTTGTTGCCAATGGGGTCGTGTATGTCTATAGGTTTATGACAAATATTGTAATCGCCGCACACAATTAAATTGGGACGTTCCTTACGTAGGTTATTGATATAACCTGTAAAGAATTCTAACCAACGCATTTTAAATGCTTGCCTATCTTCACCACTGCTTCCGCTTGGAATGTATACACTTATCACACTCAGCTCACCAAAATCTGCACGCACAATGCGGCCTTCATTGTCCCACTCGGGCACCCCAAAACCATACGCTACATGATCTGGTTTTGTTTTGCTATAAATAGCCACGCCGCTATACCCTTTTTTCTCGGCGCTTACCCAATAACTAAAAGGGTAACCAGAAAGTTCAAACAAATAAGGTTCTACTTGGTTGGGTAATGCTTTGGTTTCTTGAAAACAAAATACATCGGCACCACTCAATTGCATAAAATCAAGTAACCCCTTGCTCAATGCAGAGCGAATTCCATTTACATTATAGCTTATTATCTTCATGTGTTGGTTCGAACCAAAATGTCTTAAAAACCTATGCGCTTTCTACCTTGCTCTACTACCTCTGCCTTCTTCAACACTTCTTCTTTCATGTTGTTTTTGTACTCCTGTAGTTTATCTCCTAACTCGGTATGAACCAAGCCTAATATTTGTACGGCAAGTAATCCCGCATTTTTGGCATTGTTAATGGCAACCGTTGCCACCGGAACACCGCCTGGCATTTGCACAATAGACAACAAAGAATCTAAACCCGATAAAGTTTTTAATTGCACCGGAACACCAATCACAGGTAGGGTAGTAATAGAAGCCACCATGCCAGGCAAATGCGCTGCACCTCCTGCTCCTGCAATTATTACTTGAATGCCTCTTGCTCTTGCTTCTTTGGCATAGGTAAACATGCGCTCTGGGGTGCGGTGTGCACTTACCACAGTAATTTCAAAAGGAATGGCAAACTCTTCTAATACCCTTGCCGCTTCTTTCATTACTTCTAAATCACTATCAGAGCCCATGATAATGCCTACGGCTGGCTGGCTCTTATCGTCAATAAATTCTTGAAATGTTTTCATTGTATGCTTTGTAAAAAACAAAAGCCCACAAGGGGCTTCTGCATATTTGTAATTATTCTTCTTCTGTTTGTTCTTCCTCTTCCTCTGGAACAATGCCTTCCATTAGGTTTCGGATGTCTTGTAATTCCTCACGGTTGTATTTGTTGTTATAGTCGCCCAACAAATCTATAAGGTATTCTAAGTTCTCTTTGCCACCATCTTCTTCCAAATACAAAAACGTATAGGAATCATTGGCCTCAATATCTTCGTAAGCCAAGCGAATCATGCGAACCAAACCAGGCTCTTTCAAGTTGCTTTTGAAATTCTCTCTCAGTTCCTTCAATAACTCAATAACCGCTGCCGCATTAAATCCGTCTTTTTTGAGTTCTGCTTTGATCTTATCAATAATCTGCTTCATGTTGTTTATTTGTGGCAGCAAAATTATATTTTTTAACCTGATTTCACACTTAAACAAAAATAAACATGAGCAGAACTTTGATTTCTATCAGTTTCCTAATGATTTCCAACGTATTTATGACCTTTGCTTGGTACGGACATCTGCAATTTGAAAAGTGGGGAATCGTTCAAAAATGGGGCTTGCCGGGATTGGTGCTCATTAGTTGGCTCATTGCCTTGGCAGAGTATTCTTTTATGATTCCTGCCAATAGATTGGGCCATATCAGCCATGGGGGCGCCTTCAGCATCTTTGAACTCAAAACCATACAAGAGGTAATTTCCCTCACTGTTTTCTTGATTATCAATACCTTAATCTTCCAAGAAAAACTGCAATGGAACCATATTTTGGCTTTTGCCCTCATCCTTTTAGCAGTTTGGGTGGCATTTAAAAAATGGTGAGCAACATTTTTTTCATGATAGTTGGCAAATTTTCCATAATTATTATATAAATTTGATTGTGGCTCGAGCAAAAAGAATAAAAGAAGAATCGGCCACCAACCTTTATCCAATAATTCTTTGCCATATGACCACCAAAATTATCCAAATCGACGACGACTTCATCAACAACATGGCCAATGAAAGGCTCATGAGAAAATTGGGACTTACGTTTGAAATCACCAATTTCCTCGATCCAACAGAGGCCCTTAAATATTTAGAGACTACAGAAGAGCATTTCGACCTTATTTTACTCGACATCAACATGCCGCGTATCAACGGATGGGAATTTTTAAACCGTTTTGAATTATTGAATAAAAGATACCCTATTGTGATGCTTACCTCTTCTATGGACCCTAACGACCAAAAGCGCGCCAACGCATCGCCATTGCTTTCTGGCTTTTATGTGAAGCCGCTTTCCAAAGAAATGGTGCACCAAATTCTACAAAAAGTGGGGGTAGAGCTTACCTTAGCTTAAACTACTTTGCACTTACTTATTTCCAATAAGTTATTGGGTTCGGTTCGAACCTAAACAATTTGTGCCTATAGCCGTTATACATCTCATATATTGGCTTTATGAAACAGGTAACCTTTTTTCTTCTCTTAGCTTGCAGCCTTTCCATCACCAGTTGCATGCGTATGTATGGCATCAAAACACTAAAATCGTTGCCAACAGATGCCATCGTAAAACAGGCAAACAAATACCATATTCCTTCTGGCAATTCCTATGCATTAGATAGCAATTACCGCAAGTTCCTCGCCTCTTTCGATACCAGCCTTTATGCGGAACAAATCAACAACCACGCACAGCCATTGCAAGCCCTTTATTACAACCAACAAGGTCAATTGGTTTCCTTTCAAATCAATTGTTATGCGGGCGGATTTCCCAACCTCAACTGGAACCCCGAAGAAAACTTTCAA
>CAILJQ010000151.1 GCA_903834625.1 uncultured Bacteroidota bacterium | reverse complement strand
CACCTTAAAATCTTCTTGGGCAACCCGCACGAGTCCCGTCACTTGTGACGGGATGAGGGCAACCCGCAACTTATTCTTATGAGCAGAATTATCCATGACTCTACAATCCCAAAGCATCCAACTTTGGATGTGCAACGATAAGTGGATACTTTTTATCTCACGCAGATTTCGCTGGATTAGAGGAGATTGCGGGGATTTGTTTTTCAAGGTTTTTAAAAAATGTATATGCAATTCAAAGGTCGATTTAAGATTTTGATTGAGAACTAAAATCAACGAGTTATAGTCTAGCACTTCAATCAAGTAGAAATTATAGGAGGTAGAAATTGTTACAAATTTTTCGAAATTACATCTTGCACATATTTTATAAATTCTTTTGAACCTACTACTTGAACTTCCTCCAAAAATCCTAATACAAAACGGGAAGGTGCTTTAAAGCTTTGAACTTTGGCTTTGAAATAATATTGGCCAGTTTCAGGAATTAGTTTGAGGAAAGCTGTGCTCATTGGAAATTCCTCTTTTAGCACCAAATAAGCGCGCATGCTCATTTGTAATTCAATTTCTTTGGACATACTTTTCCCCTGGAAGCCAAAAATATCAGGCTTGTAAAATTCATGTTTTGCCTCATATTCCATCGCTCTTTCAAGCACTTCAACACCAGTCATTCGCTCAATGTTGAAGTATTTGTTGAGCCCTGTATTTACTTCACAAGCAGAAACAGAATCGTAATTTTCCGTAAAACAAGTAGGTTCAACCAATCGGTCGGATATACTTTGACTATTGGCCGAGTGGTATTCTTTGATTAAAAGTTGTTTCCCCTCCATAATCGCAATTGAAATTTGCTCCACTATTTTTGCCAAGTGTGCTTTAAACAAACTGTCGGCACCTAATTCTATTTCGCTTGATTTCTGAATCTTTTGCAAAACACTATCTGCCAATTTATTATTCTTACCAACAGAAACAATTAATTTTTTAAGGTAATCCGCCTCCTGCGGGGTAAATGGTATTTGATCAATTTCGGAACCAGCAGCAATGAACAGTTTGTTCCTATTGTCCTTCTCAATTTGAAAACCTAAGTCTTTTAATAAGTCTAAGTATCGATAGGCAGTTCGCTCAGATGTTTCAAGAAAGTCTATAATACTCCGCACCGATTTCGCTGGTTTAGCTTTCAGGTAATTTATCAGCTGAAACAGTCGGTAAATTCTATTCTGATTGAACATGTTGTAAAAATGTTTGCCAAATAAAGTCAATTACTAAATGATAGCCAAACGATTGACCCTACTTGGCAGAGAAGTTAATTTCTTTTGAATGATAAAATTTTTAGCATAAAAATGAAATCAAAAAAACTACAACTCATGAGAAAGAAATACATTTTAATAGTTCTACTATTTATTTTTTCTATTAGTACTAAAGCTCAAAATCCTTGTAATGATAGTCTCTATTTGGCCTTAAAAAATATGCCACTAAATCAGATGACAGATCGTGAGTTTTCTTATTTTCAAGAAACTGAAAAAGCCTGCGCATCATTTAATCAAACCAAGTTACAGGAAGAAACTAAGAAAGAGAATGTACAAAAAGCCACTAACACTTACGTAGCTATTGTATTGGTAAGCTTGGTAGCAGCATTCATTGTACCATTTCTAATACTCTAATAATACAATTTGAAATTTTATGGGATAGTTTAAATATCTATAGGGTCTGCGAAAGCCAGAGGACTGACCATCCAATGTGACAGAAAATAAAAACAAAAAAGTGGAGACAAAAAACCACTCAAAAAAATGAAAAATAATTAACCAAAAGTGGCGACCACGCAAATAAAAATGAAAAAAATAACATTGACTTTTACAGCGATTCTATTCGTAATTGCCTCCTATGCAGGCGACATTTTAACATTGAATAACGAAATGATCTTTGAAGGAAAAGTAACAAAAATCAAAGATTGTACAGTTGTTTTTAAAGCAGATGGGAAAAAATTTATCGTTCCATCATCTGAAATATTTTCATTGCAATTTGAAAATACAGCAGATAAAGTATATACCGAATACATGAAAATGGCAGATGGTGACCCAAACAAATGCTTAAATGGTAGACTTGATGCTGAAAACTTTCATGGTAAAAATGGTGGTCACTTTGCATTAGGTATTTTATTTGGTCCTTTTGCAATGATTGGAACTGCCTTATCAAATCCAACACCTGATAGAGGAAAACAAACTTATATGATGTCTAAAAACAAAGATCAATTTAGTGATCCTGAATATTTAAGTTGTTACAAGAAAAAAGCAAAAGGACAACTTATTGGAATGGAAGCCTTAGGCTGGGGTTCTTGGATACTGCTTCTTTTGATTTTATAAATTAATGACATTGAATAACATTACATAAAAGCACACTTGCAGATATGGCGGGATTAGTTTTAGATTTAACAATCTGCTTCAAATTTCGCCATATCGCAAATCTGTCAATACGTAATTCATAACTTATAATTCATAACTCATAATTAAATACTCTATCAACCTAAACTAAGGCTTCGTAGAAAATCCTAATCTTGCCAACAATGCACGTACCTCCACATTATTCGGTTCAATACGAAGTATTTCATTTAAGTCGGCACGAGCGGCGGGAATGTTCTTGTTAAGGTTGTGAAGTGCTGCCCGGTTTAGGAGTGCTTGTGTGTGATCTGGATTGAGGCGCAAAGCTTGATTGTAATGCTGCATAGCCACAACTTTGTTGTTGAGGTTAACGTATACAAAACCTAAATTCACCCAAGTGTCTTCTTGCTTGGGTTGTTTGTTTAGGCTAGCGGTAAGGATGTCTTTTGCTTCTTTCCATAAACCCAATTGAGAATACACAATGCCTAACTTATTTAAGAATTGCAAGTTCTCTGGCGCAAGGGCCAATGCTTGCAGGTAATAGGTTCGAGCCGATTCATAATCTGCTACATTCTGGCATGCCTGACCAATTCTGTAATATAACCACGGATCTTTCTGCTCTTTATTTTTAAGTTCTGATGCATAAGAACGTACTTCCTGCCAATCATTGCGCAAGTAGGCGTAATGGATGTAGAGGTTAAGGGTAAGGTCGGAAGCAGACGAGTTTTTCAATATTGCATTGGCCGAGTCCAACGATACCGGTTCTCCTTCAAATTTTTCAAAGTAGTTTAGGAAAGCATTGGCTCGTTGTGCAGGTTCTACTTGGGTATTGTTTACACAAGTAAGTCCGGCAAATGTGCGGATATTGTTTTTGGCCTCTGTAGTTACAGGAATACGAATTTTATGGTCGTGCACACTCACATGCGGAATGTCTGTTGCGCCGCTACCCGGCATATGACAAGATACGCAGTTATCGTTTTTGAGGGTAATCTTTATAGGATCTTCTAACTTACTGCAACCATTGTTGCCATGACAGTTGATACAAGCATTGTTAAATTGCTCTACCCCACTCTTCTTCACGCTTACATGTGGGTTATGACAGGTAATGCACGTAAGATTTAAAGTAGCAAAGTTTTTTCCCTCTACAGGTTTTACAGATTTGTTGGATTGAATAAAACACTGACTCTCTTGCAAACGTTGCGCATGCGAAGCCATGATGAATTCGTTTTCTTGTCCGGTATACTTTGGCAAGAATACATCTACAACTTTATTGAGACGCATGCCCGGCTTAAAATCGCTGAATTGTTTGCCAGGTTTTAACACGGCGTTACCTTGCAAGTGGCAACGTTGACAGAGGTCTATTTGCCTTTCCCAACTTAGTTTACGTGGATTAACAATGCTGTAATCTATGTACTTGCTTGTATCAATAAAAACGCCCTTTAGTTTTTCGTTCACATGCGCAGAACCCGGACCGTGACAACGTTCGCAATCTATACCTGAAGGTACCGATAGGTATTTGTTTACCGAGCCCGGAGCCATGGTAGGTAAGGCATTGTGACAGCTCATGCATTCGTATTCAATGCCTCTACTAAAGCGCACATTTCTACCGTTTTCAAAACCCGGAGGAAGGTCCCACTTGCCTTTTTGTGCATACCATGTTAAAGGCAATTGGTATAAAAAGCCATTGATGCTTGTGAGATGTGAGTTGGTATGTTGGCCTGAACCAATAATATAATCTACCCGTTCGGTACGTTGGTGTATGGTATCCTTTCCTTGCAGGCGAAACTCGGTAATATACATAGAATCGCCACGCCAAAAAGGATAATAGCTGAGGTTACGCACTTTGTCGTGCACAACTTGGTGCGCACCAAAAGAAGCCACAGATTTTTGTTTCGTAGCAGGCGCAAACGACATACCCATGCCTGTTTCTCTAAACGATTCGTAAATGGCGGGGTGACAGTTTTTGCAAGCTTCTTTACCCACATAGGTAACAGTATCCGAATGGTTTACATACGGAGGATCTGCCTCTACAGTTTGTTGTTGGCCACAATACAAGTTGAGCAGTGCCAAGCAAAACAAGGCAGCCACAAAAGAAAATCGTATGGCTTTTTTCAAAGGAAGGTTTAGTCGTTTATTTCACTCTGCCAGCTCAACATGCCACCAAGGAGGTTGCGCACATTGGTAAATCCTTCGCTCATCAAATACATTTTAGCCTGACCGCTACGTGCGCCGCTTCTGCAATGGATAATGATTTCTTCGTCTTTATTGGTAGAAACCTCGCTCATTCTTCCTGGTAGTTCGCCCAAAGGAATGTTTTTGGCATTGATATTAAATTCTTCGTATTCGTATACTTCGCGCACGTCTATGATATTAAGTGCTTCTTTCTTTTGCATACGGTCATGTAATTCTTGTACAGTAATGTCGCTCATATGTATTTATTTATTAATAATTATTTTTTTGCTCAAGGTTTGTTGGCTCTCGCGGTGGGTAAGTGAGAGCAGGTAAAATCCTGCAGGAACATCTTGCACAGAAAGGGTATTTTCTATTCTAGTAGGTAACTGCATTTGTTTGCCCATGATATCAAACAAACGAATCTCGTATTGGTTCAAATCGTTTATAAGTATATTTAATACGTCGTTGGCAGGGTTAGGGTAAACGCTCCATTCGGTCTGAACCAAGGACTTCTCCATCGCCTCAAAACCGGTAGCAGACCCAAGGAATTTTTTCATGATAGGACGAATCATCAAAGCACCCGGAATTTCGGTAGGATACCAGCGACCATCCATTTTATAATACATATTTTGGTTCAAACCGAATCTATAGTTTTTATCTAAACCTACATTTAATACAAAAGCGGAAGTTTGCTCCCAGCCCACAAAAAAAGAATCGCTAACCGGCACAGCTTGCAACAAACGGTAAGCGGTGAAACCATTAAGGGTATTGGTATAGGTTGGTTTACTCATTTCCTGACTGTACAACAATACATCGCTGGTAGCAGGTAAGAAACGTGGAGAGATGTTCTTCCAAATTTTTAAAGAGAAAGGTTGTACGCTCACGTCTTTTTCCGATTGGTTAAAGAAGACATAAAAGCCCACAATAGAATCGGGCACCTCTACCTCGTATTTGAGGGCAGCACCTACATTGGTTTTGTTTTTAATGCCATATCCGCCCTCGGCCGTACCATCATCGTAAGCATAATAGTTACTAAAAATGGTAGGAACAGAAAAGGTATCGTTGCCTGTCACATTATCGTTTTGGTTGCCGCTAATTTTAATGCGGTAACGGGTTTGAAACACCAGGCTATCTGCCTGTACCGCGGTAGCAAAATTAAAGGGTTTAGCAACAGGCACCACAGAATCTGAAAGTGCTTTAATAGAAGGTAAAATATTGTTAAACTTATCTAAGGTATCGCCCTCTGGTTTCATAACCGAGCGGAAATAATCTACCGCGTAATTTTGGTTATCGTGGTTTACCAAACGTAAGCCAGTTGCACCATTGCCATACTTGCCTTTGTTGTTTTCATATTGGTACCAAGGCATAGAAGTATAGGCACCCAACATAATTGGTGGCGTATTGGTTAAAGCTAGATCTTTGAGCGGATCATTGAGCTTACGCGATTTGTTGAAGCGAATATAATCTACATGCCACTGACTTAAATTACCCGTTAAGCTTCCAATATTTTTGAGGCGGAACTGAAAATCTTCATGAAAGTATTTTGCTTGCGTAAGGGCTATCTGAAATTTGGTAAACTTAAATAACAAGGTATCGTTTGCCTCAATCTCTGCAATGGTGGTAAAACTATCAGGGTCCATGGCACTGTGTCTGAACTCAAGCACCAAAACATCATCTGGATAAATTTGGTTAGTGGTACCTTGGGGTTCATATTGAAAATAAAAACTCAGTATCACAGAATCTGCCGCAGTTAAGCCTTTTAGGTTCATGCCATGCGAGGTAAGCACATCGCATACGCCCTTGGTAGCAAACTTAGAATAGGCATTTCCAAAGGCATCTAAACCATCAAAAGTGGCCACATTGATACTTGGGTGTTTCTCTGGAAAATCGTTGTTCACAAACACCAAGGTGTCGCGCCAACGTTCAGCAGAAACTTTGGTTCGGGCATTCGCAAAATCATCAAAAAACGGCAAGCTAATTTTTTTGTTATACCTAAATCCACTCACCAACCATGAAGCAGGATTGGGTGCATCATAGCGCATTTTGCCGTAGAGTCGGAATTTAAAATTGGCATGTCGGTTTCGACCATTGTTTACCGGAAAGGTATAGGTAGTAAAGTTGGTAGGTGCATTGCCATTTATAGCAAACGCCCTTACCCACTGACCTAAATTATTATAAAACTCTACAATAAAACTATCGCCCGGTGTATTTACAGGTGCGGCCTTTAAGGTAAAACTCACAAACAAAGAATCGGCACCCAACTGCGCACTTACCGGAATTGGATGTGAGTAGATGGTATCTGCGCCACCATAGGTAATAGCAGGCAAACCGTACACGTTACCCGCAACATCGCGGTTGTCAATCACCGCACAATTACCCCATACATAATCAACGGCATTGCCCTGAACCAATTTTACATCGGGTGCTGCAAAGTGGTTTTCTGTAGGCAAAGAATCTGGGTACACCAGTTCACGCAAATGTTCGTAGGTATTAAGTTTCCATTTATTGGCCACCACAAATTTGCTGATTGCAAATGTTAGGGTATTGTTGCTTACCAAATTACTTGTATAGGACACAAATTGAAAAGCCAAATTGGTATGGGCATAAAGGCCTGCAGGCAAATCAACAATTACCTCCGTAGACGGAAAACTTGAATTAGGATTACGCCAAACAGGTACCCATTCGCCTACATTGTTTTTAGCCAGTAAAACCAAAGAATCGTCATCAGTAGCATTTACACCTCTTTGGTAAGAGAAGCTCACAAACAAGTTTTGTACACCGCTGCTGTTCCAATCTTTGCTCGTTAACACTTCTGAATCTGAAGAAGTATGTGCTGCGCCAGTACTATCTAAGGCATTAAAAACTACCCATCGGTAGCTAATGCTGCAATGGCCTTTGAGCCAGTTATTGGTATTAAACGTATTTTGGGTAAAAAAATCAACAATAGGTACTACTCCAATGGCCTTCTTTTGTAAATTGGTAGCCTTTACTTCCACGCTGCTTTGTAGGCTTCGGTTCAAACCGATTGGCGTTACTACCTCTTGCGCCAAAGCGGTATAAAAAGGAAAAAGAAGTGCCGATAACAGCAGGTAAAATAATTTTTTCATTAGGGCATGGATAGAAAT
>CAILJQ010000150.1 GCA_903834625.1 uncultured Bacteroidota bacterium | reverse complement strand
GCCAAACGTAAAATAATACACACTTATTCCTCCTGAAACCAATACAGAACTAAATGCTTGGTAGTTGGCACGTAATTTATGCGCAACTCCCAACACAATACTTCCTGCTAAAACACCTATTCCAACACGGGCAGTTTCATTGATCCAATCTTTGTCAATGGCAAACTTTACAAAAAAGGCAATCCCTAAAACCAAAATGGCAATACCAATTTTACTAATGAGGTTTTCACCAATAAACCTTTCTATGTCTGGATTTTTCCTACTAAACCTCTCTCCCCAACTTTCTCGAGGTTCTTCTATAACTGGTTCCTTAGCAAGTTCATCCCAATTATCTTTTTCACTTTCAGAGGCTATTTCATACGAACCCAATGTTATAAATGTACTTTCTACTGGCTGCTCTGTTAGTATAGGTGTTACTGCAATAGGCTCTTCTTCCTCCTTAACTGGTTTTGTCTCCGCGCTTTGGTGCCTTATTATAGGAGCTTTTTCCTTTTCCGTTTTTTCTTCGGTTTGAACCGAGGAGAAACTTTGTATTTTACTCAACTTATTTTCAACCTCAGCGAGTTTGCGTTGAATGGTTTCCAATTTGCTAGAAGAGGCATTGAAATGTATAATTACAATGACCAATACCAACAGGATGAGAAAAATTTCCATAAAATGAATTTTATCAAAGCTAATAAAATAGCTTCAAATTTGAAGCAAGGCCAATGACAAATATCAGGAATTGAATGGTGCATTTCATTGCTTTTACCAAATATTCCCTATTACTTTGTTTAGATAAGCAAAAAATAATTGTAACCATTATGAAATCAGATATTGAAATAGCTAGAGAAGTTAAATTACATCCTATCCATAAAATTGCCGAGCAAATTGGTATCCATGATGACCAATTAGAGCAATATGGTAAATACAAAGCCAAGGTTGAATACATAATGGACCATGAGAAAATTGCTCAGGGAAATTTAATACTGGTTACTGCCACTACTCCTAACAAAAGTGGTTCGGGTAAAACAACTACATCTGTAGCTTTGGCTCAAGGTTTAAATAAAATTGGCAAAAAAGCTATTGTGGCATTAAGAGAACCTAGTCTTGGACCAGTATTTGGTATGAAAGGCGGCGCGGCAGGTGGTGGATATAGCCAAGTATTACCAATGGAAGATATTAACTTACATTTTACTGGAGATTTTCATGCAATCACAACAGCCAATAATACCTTGGCCGCTTTGATTGATAATTACCAATATTTTAACCGCACCGGACCAAAAGGATTAAAGCAAGTCCTTTGGCGTAGGGTGCTTGATGTGAATGATAGATCTTTACGTTTTATGGTCAGTGGATTGCATGGTTCTAGCAATGGAATTCCTACCGAAACAGGTTTCGATATTACGCCAGCTAGTGAAATCATGGCCATCTTTTGCTTGGCAACCTCAATGGATGATTTGCGTATACGCATCGAAAATATTTTGATTGGATACTTATATGATGGCGCTCCTTTTTATGTGAAAGATTTAGGTGTTGCCGGTGCTTTGGTTACCCTATTAAAAGATGCTATCAAACCAAACTTGGTTCAAACCATTGAAGGCGGAGCAGCCTTTATTCATGGCGGACCGTTTGCCAATATTGCCCACGGCTGTAATAGTATTATGGCAACCAAAGCTGCTTTACAATTTGGTGAGTATGCCGTAACCGAAGCTGGTTTTGGTTCAGACCTTGGTGGTGAAAAATTCCTAAACATCAAATGCAGGGCCGCAGGTATTGCGCCTAAAGCATGTGTGTTAGTTACCACTACCCAATCTATTAAACTTCATGGCAAGGTAGATGAGAAACTCATCAAACAACCCAATATGGATGGCCTCAAAGCTGGAATCAAAAATGTGGAGCGCCATATTGAAAGCTTACAGCAATTTGGTCAGACCGTAATTTTAGCCCTAAACAAATTTGGTTTTGACACCGATGAAGAAGTTAGTTTTATTGAAAATTGGTGCAAAGAAAAAGGTGCCCATTTTGCCATCAATGAAGGTTTTGCAAGTGGCGGTGATGGTGCCGTGGCTTTGGCTAAAAAGGTAGTGGAGATTGTAGAAAACAATCCTTCTAAACCTATCATTCATACATACGAACTCAGCGATAGCATTGAAGATAAAATCAAGAAAATTGTTACCAAAGTATACAAAGGCTCTAGTGTTACCTATGGCAAAAATGCCAAAACAGCCATGAAGAAAATTAAAGAAATGGGTGGAGATCAAATGCCCGTTTGTATTGCTAAAACACAATTTAGTTTTACTGATAATGCAGCATTAGTAGGTGCCGCAGAAGGGTTTAATATCCATATTGAAAACTTGGTATTAAACAATGGTGCTGGCTTTGTGGTGGCCGTTGCAGGTGAAATCATGCGCATGCCTGGTTTGCCTAAAGAACCTGCTGCCAATATCATTGATTTTGTAAATGGTGAAATTGTAAATTTGAGTTAATTACTGGTTAGCAATCCATTTATCCATCGCCTTTATATCTGCAGTGAAATTACCCACCACGGTGTAGTAATTCATTTGTAAAGCTGGCGATTCAATGGCCGCTTCGCGCACAACACAACCCGGACTAATAACCGAACTATGTATAAAGTAGGCTTTGTGGTTTTTATTAACCACAAAGCCTACATGATTGTCTAAACCTGTTAAATAAACAGCGTCATCTCCCTTTTCTATTTCTGCAACAAATGCGGGTAAGTTAAAGGGTACAAATTTTTTGATATTACTCGAACTTACCATTGTTTTAATGAGATGCTCTGAATAGGTTTTGGCCATGGCTACTCTATCAATTTTTACCCCCATGTGTTGTAATACTGTTGTTACAAAATACCCACAAGCAATAGTTCCCCTTTGTGGTGTAGTGCTTGTTCCATAAAATGCCCATGGCGTTCCATCCCAAAAGGTAAAATAGGATTGATAAATTAATTGAACAAAAGCCTTCTGCGCTTTTTTTCTTACCACTTCTGCCGAAACCCCTTTGGACAAATCATGCCGCCATTGTTTTCTCATTTCAGCTACACTGTCATTCAATTGTTGGTACCGCTGAGTAATGGGAATAATCGAATCCTCTGCCAAGGTTAACAATTCTGTTTTCCCTTGAACCCGCGCATCATGCGTGCACGATAATACCAATCCCAATAAAACAACTAAGAGCATTTTATTCATACCGTTAAAACGCATTTCTCATTTTTTTCTTGCAAATAATTTGCATTTGATAAAATAGATTTTAACTTTGCCATACAAAGTACTTTTAAAATGTCAAATCCAGAAGAACAATTAGAAGCCCTCAAAGACATTCGCAACATGATGGAGCGCTCCTCGCGATTCCTTTCGCTTAACGGGCTATCGGGAATATTTGTTGGACTTATTGCTTTGGCAGGCGCCATTGTTGCTTATGTTTATATTGAAAGCAAAGAAGGCAATTTGCCCTACTTTGAATATGCCAAAAATGAGAATGGAGAAATGAATCTTTCCTTTTTGGCCTTCTTTTTAATAGATGCTTTATCTGTTTTGTTTTTATCACTTCTGGTGGCAACTTGGTTAACTTTAAGAAAAGCACGCCGACAAGGAGAAAAAGTTTGGACAGCTAGTGGGCGCAGGTTAATGTGGAACATGGCCATACCATTGGTTACAGGTGGTATATTTTGCATAAGCATGGTAGCAAATGGCTATACCGGAATGGTTGCTCCTGCCACTCTAGTATTTTATGGCTTAGCTTTAATCCATGCAAGTAAATACACTTTTGAACATGTGAAGTTTTTGGGACTTACTCAAATAAGTTTAGGGTTATTGGCGGGTATATTCCTCAATCACGGACTCTTATTCTGGGCATTGGGGTTTGGTGTTGCGCATATTTTATATGGTATCATCGCTTATTTCACTTTTGAAAAAAGATAATTAGCAAATACCTTGTCAAACAAGTTTAACATAGAGCAATTGAATAAAGCTTTTGAAAGCAGAATTCGCTTGGGCATCATGTCGGTGCTAATGGTAAACGCACAGGTAGATTTTAATACCATGAAAGAACTATTAGATCTTACAGATGGCAACTTAGCTAGCCACATGAGCGCACTTGAAAAACTTAATTATGTAGAAGTGAAAAAACAATTCATTGGCAAAAAACCAAACACGCTTTTTGAAGCAAGCAAAGAAGGCAAAATAGCTTTCCAAAAACACCTCAATGCCCTCGAAAAATTATTGAAACAATCTTAACCTATATTTTTTTATCTATTCACTTTGCATTTCAAAGTACTTTTAAATTATGGAATTTTTAATCCTTGGTGTATTCGCAATCCCTCAAATTATTTTGATAGGATATGTCATAATCGCTCTCTTACGCAGCATAGAAACTGCGAAAACAAAGCCCACTGAAATGAATAAATGGTTAGCTTTAGAAGTTATCTTTCTAATTGTTTGTCCCATTTTTGGTATCTGGATAAATGGTTCTTCCACACCCTCTGGCGATTTAAATCCGGGAAACGATATGGAGTTTTATCCACCCATATTACTCTATGCTATTTTATGGGTATTTGTGCCATCCGCCTTGAGTTATTTTATTAGCAAAATAGTACTCATAAAACACAACTCAGTATTGGCCGCGCAAGTAGTATTTGTGAGTGCAGTATCCTTGCTACTCATTAGTGTGCTCCCGTTTTTATTCATTGTACTCAGCGGATTTATACTTGTTTCACTATTTCCAATAATTGGCATTTTGGTCATTGCCCCTTTATTTACTGTGTTGTTGGCCATTTATTCCATCCATTCAATTGCACTTTTACAGGCCCAACATTTTCAGCTAAAAGACCAAATGGTATTGGGATTCGCAGGTATTCTACCAACTGCTATTGCCTTCTTTTGGTTCTTCATTAGCAGCAAAGATTTTGGCCATGCGCTAAACAACATTCTTTAAAAAAATCCTTTCCATTTTTAACCCTTATCTATATGAAAACAAAATCTATTTCATTCATCACAGCCATTTTGTACAGCTTTTTGTTGTACCAACAAGGTGCAGGAATAAATGTGCTATTGCTTAACCTTATCCTATTAGGTATTTTATATTTTCTTCACAAAGAAAAAAGTAAAAACACCTATACCTATTTGTTTGCCATCGGGGCTATTGTATCAGCCATTTTTGTTGCTGTACACGGACATGCACTATCAATAATCACAAACATTGTATCCCTCATTTTTCTTTCTGTAAACCTCCACCTACAAAATGCATCCGTTGCCAGTTTATTGGTTCAGGGCTTATATGCTTACAGTACTTCTCCCATTCATAAACTTTTGCAATTGTTTCAGAAAAAAGAGGAAGCCACAGAAGGTGAAACAGAGAAACCAATGGGAATTAACAAAACAGCCATTGTATTTATTAGTAGTTTGGTCTTCATTTTATTTATCAGCTTCTACAGACATATGAGCGCTGGGTTTAATGAATTCATTCTTAACCTCAACTTCGACTTTATTTCTATCCCTGTATTATTCCACTACACCATTGGTGCAGTATTACTTGGTACATTCTTTCGTCCATACATTTTGCAACAGCTAGAAGCTCGCGAAGGGAATCAAAAAATTCACCTCAAGTATAAAAATTTTACCGCCTATTCATTCACGGGTTTAAACATCACAGAAGACACAGAAAAGTTATTGGCTAAAGTAATTTTTATCGGTTTGAACCTACTCCTTATGCTCGTAAACATTTTTGATACTGAATTTATCATAAACAGAAAATTGCCAGAAAACATGAGCTATTCAGAATACGTTCATCAAGGTGTAGGCGCGCTCATTTGGTCTATATTATTGGCGATTGCAGTTATCCTATGGGTATTTAGAGGCAGTCAGAATTTTAATACAAACAACAGCGTCAAAAATCTCAGTTATGTTTGGATCGGCCTGAACCTATGGCTGGTAGTAAGCGCTGCCATTCGCAACCATATGTACATAAGTGAATATGATTTGTTCACGTATAAACGTATTGGAGTGTATGTATTTTTATTTTGTGCAACCTTAGGTTTAGCGCTCACTTTTGCTAAAATTAGGTATAAACTCAGCAATTATTTTTTAGTTCGAACCAATACCCTTATATGGTATGTTTTATTGGTTTGCTCTGTGAGTGTAAATTGGGATAAAGCAATAACAACTCACCATCTCTCTCAAGCAATTGCAAACAACAGAGAAGCAGATTTAAATTATGTATGTTCCCTCTCCTACCAAGCCTATCCAAGTATTGTAGGTTACCTTGTAAACCAAACTAAAAAACCTTCTACAAACCCTGTTCAAATAGATAATAGCCATAACTATTATTTGATTTCAAACATAATAGATAACCTAGCCTTTAGGGATATAAACTACAATTGGAAATCTTACAACTATGCCCGTTGCAAAACCTATCGCGAGCTAGATGAATTGGTCCATCCTATAGCAGAACAATTGCCCAATCAATCTGCTATACACTACCTCAACATTTTTGCAAGTTTCCGCAATCCATTTAACTTTTAACATGAAAAAGAATTTGTTTGTATTAACCCTATTTAGCATTTCAATGGCCATGCTAGAATCTGCAGTGGTGATTTATTTAAGGGCCCTGTATTACCCTCAAGGATTTAAATTTCCGGTAGAAACCTTAGGTTCAACCATACTTATTACCGAGTTGTTTAGAGAACTAGCTACTCTTCTTATGCTAGCCACCATTGGCTACATGAACGGAGAAACAAAAACAGAAAGAATAGGAGCCTTCTTCTTTAGCTTTGGGGTTTGGGATATCTTTTATTATGTATTCCTTAAGGTTTTCCTAAACTGGCCTGCTAACATTTTAGATTGGGACCTGCTCTTCTTATTACCTATACCTTGGATCGGCCCGGTGCTAGCTCCATGTATTATTTCACTTACCCTTATTGGAATTTACCTGCTCATCATATACAAAAAACAACAAGGAGTTACACTAATTTTACATCGTACTTTTTGGTTATTATCCGCCTTAGGATTCACGGTTATGCTTTACACCTTTATGGCAGATTCTGCAAAGGTTCTCATAGAAGTATCTCAAGCCAATCACAATTTTGATTTATTGCGTGATATCCGCTCACTTATTCCTAAACAATTTAACTGGCCTTTCTTTTTATTAGGAGAAGCCGTTTTGTTAGGAGCTGTTTCCACCTTGTTAAAGAAAAACTAAATATAAAAGGATTTGTAACCTAATAGCTGTGATAAGTATATCATGGCTATAAGTTTAATTATAAATGCTATAATTGTTAACCCTATAAATTGCCTTTTATGAAACATCTTATTACCGCCCTAGCCCTATTAATGTATTCCTTTGGAGCTTTTGCACAAATCGGATTAGATAAAATAGATAGCCAATTAAAGCTATGGATAGCCGAACCAAATGAGTTGATTATATCACATCAAGAGCTTTTTAAAAATGGTCCAATTTCAAATCCGATGGTAGCCATCTTATTTAAAGCCAATGGTAAAGAGGTATCAAAAAAAATAAAAAACTTAGGAGGTGAAGTTCATACCCAATTAGGAAATATTTACACAGCAATTATTCCATACCAATCTTTGCTTCCATTTGCATCTTTGAGTGAAGTTGAAAAAATTGAAGCTTCAAAATATGTGAAGGTTTTAAATGATAAAGCTCGCCAATTAACAGGGGCAGACAAGGTGAATTTAGGAGGCTTACCTGGAGGATTGGCTTTCACAGGAAAAAATGTGATTATTGGAGTGTTTGATACTGGACTTGATTTCGCACATCCAGATTTCAGGAAACAAAATGACAATTCTCAAACACGTATCCTTTCTATTTGGGACCAAAATGTAAATACTGGTAACAAACCACAAAATTACACCTATGGCACTGAGTTTACCCAAGCACAATTAAATGCAGCCTTAAACAATCCAAATACCATTAATACACATGATTATTCAGGACATGGAACTTATGTTACTGGAACAGCGGCAGGACTGAGGGGAATGGCACCTGAGGCTGAAATTATTTTCGTTAAAGGCGATATCCACTGGGATTCAGACTCAACTGTGGTTCAAGATGCCAAAAATATCATAGATGGTGTAACCTATATCAAACAAAAAGCAGCCTTGGCAGGTAAACCTTGCGTGGTTAATTTAAGTTTAGGCTACTATATTGGTGGTGCCCGAGATGGAAGCACACTTATTGAACAAGCCTTTGATTACCTTGTGAGCAACAACCCTAAATTTTTTCTAACTATAGCCGTAGGGAATGAAAACGAAAAATTAGGGCACTTTGGCGGCTTTGAATTGAAGAGTGATTCAATATGGACGTACATGAGTACAGGAATGTTATATGGTATTTTTAATAGCACCTTTAATGATAGTATCTTAATTTCTTTTTGTACAGATAGTTTATCTACCTCTTCCAAAGATTGGTCACTACTAACCTTCCAAAAAAGTATTAGCCAAAGTCCTTGGATTAGCTTAAGCGCCATTAAAAATGCATCCAATGGTATTCAGTTTTCCCAATTTTATGGGAACGGAGATACTGCCATTTCCTTTAAACTAATGGCAGCTAATTATGATGCTAATCGAACCGAATTGAGATTGTTTACCAAACAAGGTAAAGTATTTGAAAACGACTCTCAATCCACTTTTGCCGCAGCACGTTTACAAATAAAAGGAAAAGGAATTTTTCACGCATGGTGGGAACAATACCAAGTAGATTTCTTATATAACCCTTCTCAATTTCTAAATCATTATACCAATAATCAATTTAGAAATTCAGATGATAAGAATGCCACCAACATTTTGGCGTGCGGATATAAAACCATTTCAGTTGGAGCCCATGTTGGAAGACCTTCCTATAAGAATGTAAATTCACAAACGGTTTATGGGATGAATTATAACCAAGACTCGAGCGGTGCATTTGCATTCTTTAGCTGCCAAGGTCCAACCACAGACGGTAGAATTAAGCCAGATATTTCAGCGCCTGGTATTAACATTATTTCATCGCTCGGAAGAGAAGCACCTAAAATTGGCTTTAGTATGGTTGATGCACGGTCAGTAGCCGCAAGCGGTACCAGCATAGCCTGCCCAGTGGTAACAGGTGCCATAGCCTTGTATTTGGAACAAAACCCCAATGTTAGTTTTGAAAATTTAAAATCAGCAATAATAAATAATGCCATTGTAGATACCAATGTACTTAAGTTTGGTAACGCACCAAATAACCATTTTGGATATGGAAGACTTGATATTTACAAGGCCATGGGTGGCCGCTTTCATACCTCTACTGAGGAAGCACATCAAACTCTAAATAATTTGTTGGTATTTCCAAATCCTGCCCATCTACAAATTAACTTTGACTATAATGGCATAGCAGAAAATAATTTAGCTATTTATGATATAAATGGAAGATTAGTTTGGGAACAACGAATTCCAAATCAATTCTCTCTTAACATTCAAAACTGGCCACAAGGATTATATTTCTTTAGGTTCGGTTCGAACCAAAACCAAAGAAGCGGAAAAATTATCATTGAATAAGATAAACACCTATTCTTCCCAAATATTAAACTGTTTCAATTTTACTTTTTCATCAAAGAAAATCTTACTGGTTTCCTCAAAACTCTGGGTAAAATCGCTGACAAAAAATTGTTGTGATTTTTTGCCAAAACCAAACTTTCCAGATTTTTCTGAATTTAATAATTGATGCTTTTCCAATACATTTTTCACATAATTGGCAACAATTTCACTGCTATCAATAACCTCCACTGATTTTCCATAAAATTTCCTGATTTCATTTTTAATCAAAGGATAATGTGTACACCCTAAAATTAAAGCATCAATTTTACTCAATTTAGATTTGCTGAGGTAACTGTTAATAATTGTCTGACTGATCTTGTTATTATAAAAACCTTCCTCTATCATGGGCGCCAATAAAGGCGTTGCCAATTGTACCACATCTGCAACTGGGTCAAG
>CAILJQ010000149.1 GCA_903834625.1 uncultured Bacteroidota bacterium | reverse complement strand
GTTGTTGAAATTATCTGTTAAACTACCCGTGCTATCATTATTTAACTGAGTATTTTCAGCATTGATAATATAGGTACGTAAGGTTTGTTTATCTGTATTGGTGGAACTATTATTAAAGAAGTAACTCCCACTTATTTGTGTTTTTTTACCCCACTTATCAGCGTAATTTATGCCAATAGAATTGGTTAAACTGATACCATTTTGTTGCCCTACAAAAAAGTTACTCATATCACTTCCACCACCTCCTCCACCATAACTTCTTCCACCACCACCACCGCCCATTGGCATACGAGGCATATTACCTGAACCACCAAACAAATCTTGCATCGAGAAATTCTGCTGATTGATATTATTCGACATACCTAAAACAGTTATCCTTCGCTCCCCATTAAAAATATTCATGTTGGTACCTACTTGATACCTGTTATCTGTTCCATAACCTGCATACACCTTTCCAAATTTCCCATTGTTTCTTCCCGATTTGGTGGTGATGTTCATGGTCTTGTCTGTGTTCCCATCATTAAATCCTGTGAACTGAGCTTGGTCGCCCATTCTATTGAAGATTTGTACCTTATCTACCACTTCAGCAGGTAAATTTTTCAATGCCATTTGAGCATCATCACCAAAAAACTCCTTTCCATCAACCAATACTTTTTTTACATCTTCTCCTTGGGCTTTTACCGTCCCATTTTCAACAGTTATGCCAGGCATTTTTTTAACTAGGTCCTCTGCTGTTGCATCTGGATTTACCTTATAGGCACCTGCATTGATGCTGGTTGTGTCTCCCTTTTGCTCAACCCTTATTTGGGTTCCTTCAACCGTTACTTCATTTAATTTTTGATCCGAGTTCTCTAAGAATACGCCACCCAAGTATTTATCAGCAGCTACAATAACCCTGATATTTTTTGCTTTGAGGCCTATATAACTAATACTCAAATCATAGGTATCAGGCAAAAGATTGTTTATGGTAAATAACCCCTTTTCGTTGGTGCTTGATCCTGCCACCAATTTAGCTTGTTTTTTAACGGATACGCTTGCCCCTATGACGGGTTGCATGCTTGTTTTTTCAAAAACTTTACCACTAAGTACAAATGTTTGTGCCGAGGCTGTTGTAGAAATTCCTAAAAGTAAAATAGTGCAAAGGCGAAATAAGTACTGTTTCAAAGTGTTTTTATTAGAGGGCACAAAAATGGACATTGTTTTTGATTCATTTGGTTCAAATAGGTTTAATTAACAAATTTTTTTTAGTTTCATTGATTTTTTGAAATCTTTCCTATTTTCGAACCGTCTTTAGGGGTGCGTTATTTGAGCCTTCAAATAATTGCTGAGATCAAACCCTCGGAACCTGAACAGGATAATGCCTGCGAAGGGAAAAGTAGCATATTTTTGGTGTCAACTATTGGCACCTACTATTAACCTGCTTAGGTTTCGGGAAGTAATTGATTGACAAGCCGCCTCTGCTTATCATTTTTATTTAATCCGAACATGAAAAAACTAATCTTAATGTTGAACCTTTTTTGGTTCATTCAGGCCAAAGCCCAAGTAAACTCAGATTCAAGTAGTAACAGCAAAGTAATGCAAGAACTTGTTGTGAAAGGGATTCAAACGAGTAAAAAAAATCCCATCCCTTTTACGTCAATTACTTCTAAACAATTGGCTACCATGTACTATGGTGTTGACGTGCCAACCCTTATTCAAAGAAGTCCTTCTGTAAATGCATACAGTGATAATGGCACTGGTATAGGATATAGTTTCTTCCGATTGCGAGGGATGGATCAAACGCGAATCAACACTACCATCAATGGAATACCTGTCAATGATCCAGAAAATCAAGGGGTATTCTTTCATAATTTTGCCGACCTTCTATCGGGTACCGAAGAGATTCAAATTCAAAGAGGCGTGGGAACATCTACCATTGGTACATCCTCTTTTGGAGGTTCTGTGGCAATTACCTTGAAGAATCTCTCTCAAACACCACATGCAAATCTTGTATTAGGTATCGGCTCTTTTGGTTCGAGCCGAATTTCTGCCGAAGTACAAACAGGTTTATTAGGAAATAAATGGATGGTTTATTCCAGAATTGGTCAGGTTAAAACCAATGGATATAGAGACAATTCAGCTGCACAAGTGCAATCATACCAATTCTCTATTGGAAGAATGGGTGAAAAGTCGATCCTTAGATTCAATTTTTTTGGTGGAAATACGCAAAATGAATTGGCCTATTTAGGAATTGATAAGGCAACCCTGCAAAGCAATAGAAAACTAAATCCTTTTGTGAATAATGAATCGGATGCCTTTAAACAGTTTTTTAACCAAATTCAATATTCGTTGAATATCAGTAAACACGCATCATTAACTACTTCTGCCTATTATGTAAGAGGCGCAGCGCCCAAGTTTCAATTTTTATTTCCTTCGGTATGGGGTTATGGTTTCGATTTCTTCAATATGTCACCAACCAGCTATGCGTTGAATGGCACTGATACCTTATTCAGTCCTGGAGATGTAATGACTTCCTATCAACTCGACCAAAGGTTATTGGGCGCCTTTATTCAGTATGCCTATATCCATAAAAAAGTAGAATTTTATGCAGGCATTCATGCCAATCGTTTTTCTTCAATGCATTACATGAATGTATTGTGGGCCAATTCAGTTCCAACAGGCATTTTTCCTGAACACTTGGTGTATTCTAATACAGGTGTGAAGTCAGAGCAAAGTGCTTTTATTAAATTGAACTATAAGCTATCTCAGAAATTAGCTGTTTTTGGTGATGTGCAAATAAGGAATGCAAGTTTCAAATACAGTTCGCAGCAAATGAAATACAGGTGGAACGATGGAAAGGTAGATGATATGAGTTGGACTTTCTTGAACCCGCGATTAGGTGGTAGATATGAATTAAATAGCCAACATTCTTTGAACGGATTTATTGGATTCAGTAAAAGAGAACCAACTAGATTTGATTATTTTCAAGATGATTTTGCACCTAGGGATATCAAACAAAATGAAATAAAACCTGAACAAGTAGTCGACATTGAGTTAAGTTATCAAATTGATTTGAAGAGAGTTCAAGGCTCAGTTAACTTGTTTTCAATGAATTTTTCGAACCAAATTATAGGTACAGGTGCTTTAAACAATTTTGGATATGCCATCACTGGTAATGTAGCCAAAAGTGTTAGGCGTGGACTTGAAATAGATCTCAAAGCCAAGCTCAACAAAAGCCTATCTGTTTGGTATAATGGTGTATTTTCCTCCAATAGCATCCAATCTTTAAACCAAATATTTTTTAATACAGACCAGAACCTAAGTCAAACTATCACATTCCAAAATACCACCTTATTATTGAGTCCAAAGACAATGCAAAACGTGGGAATTAATGGTAATTGGTTAAAAGATTTGTTGTTTGCAGATGCCGCTTTTAGGTTTGTAGGCGCCCAATTTCTAGACAACACAGAAAATAGTTTAGGTAAAATACCTTCTTACCATGCCATTGATTTTTCTTTCGGTCTGAACCTTAAAAAATGGTTCCCCACTCATGCTGGAATGATACAATTTAGGGTAAACAATGCCTTAAATAATTTGTATTCACCTGCAGGCAGCATGAGCGGAATGAATACCATAGATAACGCTGGTAATAGGGGTCAAACACCTTTATTCATGCCCACTGCTACGCGCAATTATTTTGTCACACTTACCTTTCAATTGTAACTAGCTGTTTTTTTGACGCCTTTGAAAGATTCCTTACTTTTGTTGCCTAGCGCAAGTGGCGGAATTGGTATACGCGCTGGTCTCAGAAGCCAGTGGGGCAACCCTTAGGAGTTCGAGTCTCCTCTTGCGCACAAACAAAAAAGGATGAAGCATTTGCTTCATCCTTTTTTGTTTATTTACTAATTATAATTAGTCTTTAAAAGCTAAAATGAAACCTTGAATAGGGTTACTTGCCACATTTATTTCCTTCAGAATTTCTTCTGATTTGTATCTCTGTGGACCATTTACGGCAATAATAGATTGCAAATTCTCAACCGCTTCTTTCTCTTGGCCAGCCTTAAGATGAGCCATGGCCAGATACCATTTACTCAATTGTATCATCTCAAACTTCTTGAACAAATCACTCGCTTCCGTAAAGTGTACAATAGCCATATTAGCAAAGTCACATTTTAGATAACAAATACCCATGTACAAATTATACAAAGCCTCATCCTTCGCTTCTGGCTCAAAACGTTGAAATGCCTCAAGTGCTAAAGGATACTCGCCTTGATCATATAATTTCATTGCTTGTGCCTGCATACTAACAGTATCTCTAAAGGAAGTGTCTGTAGTCCAATAGTTCATACACGCCTTGGCATGACTTTCATACAAACCCACCATTGAATCTTCAGGCGCCTTCATGCGTTCTGTAATGAACCAAGTGGCAACCATTGAAATGGCAATGAATAAGAATATGGATAAAACGCGTGTCATGTAGTTTTGGGGACGCTAAAATAGGTTTGATTCTTTCGCTATTTCTTCAAATTATATGAATGTCAATAGAAAGGCTTTAAGATGCCTATTTAAACCATTGTTGGTTTTTAATCCCATTTTTGGATGGTATTGCGACATTTTTTTTGAACACATAGGAAAATGGCGCTTTAACCTAAAAAAAAAGCCACTAGCCATATTTTCAAATTTTGGTCGTTCTCGGCTACTAATTCTGTTTCTAAACCCAAATTTGGCCTAAAAATGGCCTTAAAGTTTTTTTTGAAAGAACCTTTCCCAATGGTTACCCTATTTTTTAAAAAGAGTCATTCATGTCGCACTTTTTATTTCGCACAAAATCAATAGCATAGCTTTTTTTGGCGAGTCAACAACCCCAATAATTTGCTATTTTTGGTTCATTTTGAGACAATCGAAATTTTCCATTTGTGCATAAAGTTACCTAAGTTGGACATAAATTTATTTGAGTAGCGGCTGGTCATATTTTCTTATTTTGACCTTATTTTCGGTATTATTTATTCCACTTATGGGTACATTTTTCCAGTAAATACGTGATAATTTTAGAGTGCGACATTTTTGAGTTTTACCTCTTTTTATTTGCCATTACCCTAAAGATTTGCACAATGTTTTTCTTATTCCTAATTCAAACTACATTTGCATAATTTATACCTATAAAATCTTTCAACCTTAGCAAATAGTTTATGCCTAAAGATACCAGCATTCGTTCAGTATTAATTATTGGAAGCGGTCCAATCATCATCGGTCAAGCATGTGAGTTTGATTACAGTGGAAGTCAAGCAGCACGCTCATTGAAAGAAGAGGGTATCAAGGTCATCTTGATCAATAGCAACCCAGCAACAATTATGACCGACCCCGTAACGGCCGATCATGTATACCTTTTGCCATTGAACCCAGCATCGATAGAACAAATTTTAAAAGAGCACCAAATAGACGCGGTATTGCCAACCATGGGAGGGCAAACAGCTCTGAACTTGGCTATTGAATGCGATGAAATGGGACTTTGGAAAAAGTACAATGTGCGCATGATTGGGGTTGATATTGCAGCCATTGACACCACAGAAAATAGAGAGAAGTTCCGCCAGAAGATGATAGATATTGGTGTACCTGTGGCCGATTCAAAGGTTGCGAACTCGTTTTTAGAAGGAAAAGAAATTGCACAAAAGATTGGATTTCCATTGGTAATTAGACCATCTTACACACTAGGTGGAACTGGGGGTGGATTTGTTTGGGTAAAAGAAGAATTAGATGCAGCGCTTCAACGCGGCCTTTCTGCATCACCTACCCATGAGGTATTGGTAGAGAAGGCAGTATTTGGGTGGAAAGAATATGAATTGGAACTGTTGAGAGATCAAAATGACAGTGTAGCCATCATTTGTACCATCGAAAATTTTGACCCAATGGGCATACATACTGGTGATTCCATTACAGTTGCTCCAGCCATGACATTAAGCGATACCGTATTTCAAAGAATGCGTACCATGGCCATTCACATGATGCGCTCTATAGGAAATTTTGCTGGAGGCTGCAATGTTCAATTTGCAGTGAACCCAGAAGATGAAGCCATCATATCTGTAGAAATAAATCCACGTGTGTCTCGCTCTTCAGCACTGGCAAGTAAGGCAACAGGTTACCCAATTGCCAAAATAGCAGCAAAGTTGGCCATCGGTTACCATTTAAGTGAACTCAAAAATCCTGTTACCAAAACTACTTCTGCCTATTTTGAACCAGCACTCGATTATGTAATCGTAAAAATCCCAAGATGGAATTTTGATAAGTTTAAAGGTTCTAATAAAACGCTAGGACTCCAAATGAAATCGGTGGGAGAGGTAATGGGAATAGGAAGGACATTCATTGAGGCCCTACAAAAAGCCACCCAAAGTTTAGAGATTAAACGCAATGGATTAGGTGCAGATGGTTACCAACAAAGAAAATTAGAGGATATTGTTGAAAAACTTAAGAATCCAAGTTGGGATAGAATTTTTGCAGTTAAAGACGCCTTAAGCTTGGGAATGCCCATTTCATCCTTAGAGAAAATAACCAGAATAGACCGTTGGTTCCTTACTCAAATTAGCGATATGGTAAGATTAGAGAGCGATGTGAAGCGCTTTAACCTATCGAATTTGCCAAAAGAAATCATGGTTGAGTTGAAACAAAAAGGATATAGTGATATTCAAATTGCTTACCTATTGGGTGGAGATACTACTGAAGATGAAGTATGGGATTTGAGAAAATCTATGAATATCCATCGTATTTACAAGATGGTAGATACATGTGCTGCAGAGTTTCCATCTCCTACCAATTATTTTTACTCAACCTTTGATGGAGAAAACGAAAGTATAGTAAGTGACAAGAAGAAAATAGTTGTTTTAGGGTCAGGCCCTAATAGAATTGGTCAGGGTATAGAGTTTGATTACAGTTGTGTACATGGCTTGCTTGCAGCAAAAGAATCAGGATTTGAAGCTATCATGGTAAACTGTAATCCAGAAACGGTAAGTACAGATTTTGACATGGCCGATAAGTTGTACTTTGAACCAGTATTCTGGGAAACACTCAGAGAAATAATTGAGTTGGAAAAACCTGAAGGAGTAATTGTGCAATTGGGCGGTCAAACAGCTTTAAAGTTGGCAAGAAAAATTGAGCAATTAGGGGTGAAAATTATTGGGACAAGCTTCGCAGATATGGACATTTCCGAAGATAGAGGATCCTTCTCTGATTTATTGAAGAAACTAGCTATTCCTTATCCAGAATATGGTGTGGCAGAAGATGCAGAAGAGGCCATTAAGGTGGCCAATGAAGTGGGTTACCCGGTATTGGTTCGACCAAGTTATGTATTGGGCGGACAAGGAATGAAGATTGTGATCAATGATGAAGACCTTGAGCAAGCAGTAATAGATTTATTGGGTGACTTGCCTGGCAACAGGGTGTTAATCGACCACTTTTTAGATAGAGCAGAAGAAGCAGAAATTGATTTGATATGTGATGGGTCAGATGCACATGTGATAGGCATGATGGAACATATAGAGCCAGCAGGTATTCACAGTGGTGATAGTTCAGCAGTATTGCCACCATTCGGTTTGAGCCAAAAGGTTCAAGATACGATGGAAGAATATGCGAGAAAATTGGCCATAAACATGAACATCAAAGGTTTGTTGAATATTCAATTTGCCATCAAAAATGAGAAGGTATATGTAATTGAAGCCAACCCCCGCGCAAGTAGAACGGTGCCATTTATTGCCAAAGCTTACCAAATTCCATACATCAATATTGCCACCAAAATTATGTTAGGAGTAAACAAATTAAGTGACTTTACCTTCGAGCGCAAATTGGTGGGTTATGCCATTAAGGAACCTGTTTTCTCTTTTGAAAAATTTCCTGATGTAAACAAGGAATTAGGACCTGAAATGAAATCAACTGGGGAAGCAATTAGGTTTATCAAAGACCTGCAAGACCCACATTTCAGAACCCTTTACAAAGAAAAGAGTATGTATTTGAGTAAGTAAGTCACTTACTCAAATCAATTTTTTAATTGAAGTTTTTTCCTACTCCTTTGCTTTTTCTGCAAAGGGTTTTATCACATTAATCAAAAAGATGGTCGGGCTCAGGCACCTTAAAAACCAGCTTGTTGGTTCCAAAGAAATTCAAGAAGATATTGATGAAAATCGCAAGGATATTGGAAACCAATGGTCCATTATCTGCGAGGTACAAGGAAATATAATTCCATTCAAAGCTATCGGTAACCAGAATAAACCATTGGTTTGGATGAACAAAATGGTCGAATACAAAGTTGATTAATAAATAAACCAAAAAGGTAACACCATATACCATTACATACTTAAGCAGGTATTTTTCATCCTCTTCTGTTTGATCAATGTAGGTCCAAAACTTATTTAAAGTGAAGCCAACAAAGAATCCCATTATATATCCAATTGCTTTTGAAACAAGGTTCATAGCAGGATATTGAGCTGAAATGACCCAAAATACACCTAAACTAACCGCAGCTGAAGTTGCTCCTACAATTCCAAACTTGATGAATTTCCTTGCGGTAGGGTACTGCCTGATCCAAACCCTGAATTTTTGTATTAATTGAATGATCATTCGCCTCAAAAATAAAGGTATAATTCAGATTTTCTGAATGGATTAAGAAATATTTTGATTTGGTCTTATCAATCCCTCATCACTAAAGCTAAAGTACTGGTTGTTTGCAATAATGATGTGGTCTACCACATGAATATCCAATAATTTAGCTCCTTCAACCAATTTTTTAGTAAGTTCAATATCTTGTGGACTGGGAGATAAATTACCAGATGGGTGATTGTGACACAAAACAATACTGCTTGCCAAATGCTCAATAGCGAACCTGAAAATTATTCTGGGGTCAACCACAGTTCCTGCCACTCCCCCAATACTCATGCGCCTTTTGGATAATACAAGGTTGTTTCGGTTCAATAACAGAATCCAAAATTCTTCATGACGAATATCCTCTACATTAGGTAGGAGGTATTCAAAGGCATGTCTGCTGTTACCAATTTTCACCATTTTTTTCGCCTCTTCTTCTCTCCTTCGCCTACCTAATTCCATGGCAGCTGCCAATAAATAGGCCTTAGCTTCACCTATTCCTTGAATTTCCATTAAATCCTTTAAGGTTAGTTTTCCTAAATCAGATAAGCTGTTGTTTACTTTTGCTAATAGATTTTTCCCCGTTTCTAATGCAGATATATTTTTATTTCCACTGCCAATAAGGATAACAATTAACTCTAAATAGGAGAGTGAAGATGCTCCATGGCGTAACAATTTTTCACGCGGACGTTCATTTTCGGCTAATTCCTTTAATTTTTGACCCAATTTTCCTTTTATCTCCATGTGGCAATAATAACCAGATGGAGTTTAAGACCCTGTTAATGAAAAATATAAATGAAGAATTTTGGAAATAAAAGCTAATTAATTCACAGCTTTTAAGCAGAATAATTGGAGTTATTGCAAAAAAAAAGACCCCCATAAAGGAGGTCTTTTTTAATCAATCAATATTTTTTAAGCTGTTTTCTTTTTGCGCACAGTTTTCTTTACTGCAACAACTTCAGTTCCAACCTTACTAACAACTTTTGCTAATTTAGATTTTTGATTAGCAGCTTTATTTTTGTGAATAATGCTACGTTTAGCCAATTTATCCAGCATAGAACTAACTTCTTTTAATAAAGCTTCTGCTTCACTTTTAACGGTGCTTTCACGCAGACGCTTTGCCAAAGTACGGGTGGTTTTAGCCTGGTAACGATTACGTAAACGCTTGGTAGCGTTGTTTCTGATTCTCTTTTTTGCTGAACTATGGTTTGCCATTTTCTAAATACTTTTCTTGTAATATTCCCTCTTTACTTCCTAAAAGGGAGGGCAAATATAGGTAATTGGGGATAAAATCAAAAGTCCAAGTGAAAATTATCCTCAAACTGCAAAACTTTCTCCACAACTACATGTGCGTGAGGCATTTGGATTGTTGAAAGTAAAGCCCTTTCCATTTAATCCATCGGTAAAATCTAGTTCTGTACCAAAAAGGTACAAAACAGAACGTTTATCGGTTACCACTTTTACATTATTGTCGGCAAAAACCTCATCTCCCGTTTTAACCTCGTTGTCGAAATCTAATTTATATGAAAGACCTGAGCAACCTCCGCTTTCAACACCTACCCTCAAAAAATAGCTTTCATCATAATGTTGTTCAGTCATTAATTCAGAAATTCTATGTTTTGCTTTTTCACTTACTGTTATCATGTTATTCAAATATATTGGATACAAAAATAAGGCAATAATTTCAATGGAATGCAAGAGCCTTTGAGTATTTTAAGTAAATTTGACACGATTAATTGAACGATATGACCAATATACAAACAATAGCGATTGCGGGTGCTGGAACAATGGGAAGTGGCATTGCTCAAGTTACAGCATTGTCTGGGTTCAAAACCATCCTTTTTGATATTGACCCAAAAATGCTTGAAAAGGCTAAATTAGGTCACAAATCTACTTTTGATACTTTGGTAACAAAAGGAAAAATAACGGCAGAAATTTCGCAAAAGAGTTTGGCTTTAATGAGCTATACAAGCAACATCAATGAGTTGATTGCCGATTTAATCATAGAAGCTGTGGTAGAAAGACTAGATGTTAAGCATCAGTTTTTTCAATCTGTTGCGGCAATTAATAAACCTTCTACCATCCTAGCAACAAATACCTCCTCTATTCCTGTTACGCAAATTGCAGCTAAAATTCCAAATCCAGAGAGGGTGCTTGGTATTCATTTCTTTAATCCTGCGCCAATTATGAAATTGGTTGAGATCATACAAGGGGTTCAAACCAAAGATGAAATTGCCCAAAAGTGTAAATCCCTGATTGAATCTATGGGGAAAATTTGCGTTGTTGCCAAAGATGCTCCAGGATTTATTGTTAATAGGGTGGCAAGGCATTATTATGTGGAAGGATTAAAAGTATTAGAAGAAAATGTTGCTGATTTTGAAACCATTGATGCATTAATGGAAAGCTCAGGCTTTAAAATGGGGCCATTTAGATTAATGGACCTCATAGGGGTTGATACCAATTTTTCTGTTACCACAAGTATTTATGGCCTGTTTCATTTAGATGGAAAGTTTAGGCCTAGCAGAATTCAACAACAAAAGGTTGATGCAGGTTATCATGGTAGAAAATCTGGAAGAGGCTTTTATGAATATTAATCCTTACAATGATGTTTTCATCAGAGAAGCAGGTTTATCAGATATTCCTGCTATTACAGATATTTACAACGATGAAGTTTTAAATGGCGTAGCCACTTTTGATACGGAAATAAAAAGTATTGATGATCGCATCGAGTGGTTTAATAACCACGATTATAAACATCCAATTTATGTGGCTTGCTACCAAAATGAAGTGGTGGCATGGGCTTCTCTAAGCAAATGGAGCGACCGATCTGCTTATGATGGAACCGCTGAGGTATCTGTTTATGTGCACAAAGATCACCGAGCCAAAGGTTTGGGTTCTTTGCTTTTTACCCATTTGGTTCAGACCGCCGAAACTTTAGGATTACATTACCTGCTTTCTAGAATAACACAAGGCAATGATACAAGCATTCGACTTCACTTAAGAAATGGTTTTACCATTGTTGGCGTCATGCATGAAGTTGGGCACAAGTTTGGCAGCTTCTTAGACGTTACCATAATGGAAAAAATACTTGGTTCAAACAAATAACTATGCGTACCCATAAAATTCTTTTATTCTGTTTACTTTCATTTGTGCTTGTTTCAGCGTGTAAAAAAGACAATAAATTGGTTTCGAACCAAGACTTTTTCCCTGCAGTTTTAATTGACTTTTACGTGAATTTAGATTTACCACTTTATAACGACCTAAATTTCCCAAATGGATACGTTTACGAGAAGGGGCAGGGTTATAAGCAAAGAGGAGTTATTTTATACAACACAGGTTTTATTGGGCCAGACCAATATGTGGCTTTCGATAGAAGTTGTCCGTATAAAGTTGATAGCACCTGTAGTATTGTAAGCGTTGATAGTTCAACGTTATATTATCGATGTGGACAGTATACAGGGGCTGGCGGAAAGTTCAGTCCTTGCTGCAATTCAAAGTTTGTGGCCAGTAATGGGTCACAATACGAAGGTCTTGCTGACCGCCCATTAAAACAATATTTTGTAACAATTATTGGAAGGCAATTGCATATCACAAATACCCCCCAATAATTTTAATTTCTATTAAGAAAGTCCAAACTCCATTTCGCCAGCATCGTCCATTTCTTTAAGTTTCAGAATTTGGTCTAAGGCATCTGGAACAACATCACTACAAATGGTAATGAAGCTGTTTTTTGATGCATTTTTGATAGCATAATCAATTGCTTCTGTTTCTTTCTTAAGTATCACCACATTTTTATCGGGGTTTACATCCTTAATGCCTTTCATCATTAGGTCTATAATTTCTTGCTCACTTCTTCCTCTTAAATTTTTGTCCTGACGGATAATTATTTCATCAAACATTTTGGCTGCCAAAGTGCCCAAAGCAATGGTGTCTTCGTCTCTTCTATCTCCTACACCAGCAATGATTCCAACATGCTTAGCATCTATTTTGGCAAGCATTTCTGCGATGGCCTGGAATCCTGCTGCATTATGTGCATAATCAACCATTACTTCAAAGTTTCTGAACCTAAAAATATTCATTCTTCCGGGTGTTTGTGCCGGTCCGGGAATGAATGTTTGAAGTGCAATACGCATGTCTTCAATTTTGAAATTTCTGATAAATCCGGCAAGGAGAGTTGGCAAAATATTTTGAATATTATAGCTTGCCCTGCCACC
>CAILJQ010000148.1 GCA_903834625.1 uncultured Bacteroidota bacterium | reverse complement strand
GTCATCCAAAAACCTTCTGAGTCTGTATAAGTTTGTTGCCCATAAGAAGCTCTAGGTATACTATTACTATTAGGCACATTGATAGTGCCAAAATTAGCTGGGGAATTACTTCCTTTTATCCATGTCCAATTATTGGTACTTGGATTATAACGCCACATATCATTGTAAATTGAAACTCCTAAATTGCAAAAATTACCACCACCAAAAATCCAAACATTATCACAAGCATCTACCCAATTGGCTCGCATTTCTGTTCTTGCCACTGGTGCAATAGTTGGCGACTCAATACAAGGTGTTGTCCATGTTTGTGGATCACCAAATCCGGTAGTATCTATTCGCATACATGCCCATTGATTTAAGGCAATACTGTATTTCCAAATTTCGGCCAAAACAGAAACTCCAATATCTCTATTTAATAAAAAATAAAAATGGTCACTGCTATCTTGCCACATATTAAAAAAAGCACCTACAGATGGACAAGCGGAGTAGGCACTAGGCACATTGGTAGCAGAAAAATTACCAAGTGTTCCATAGTTTGGTGTAAAAGAATTTGGTGTACCTTTCATCCATGTCCACATATTATTAGCAATTGAATATTTCCAAAGCACGCCATTCAAGTCATTAAAAAGCCATAAATTATTATTACTATCTACCCATTTGCAATTGGTTTCATTTACAATGCCTGGATGATTGGCACTATTAGCAACACCTTGTGTACCAAATACTGCAGGTGTAGATGTGCCACTTCCATGCATCCAAGTCCATTGATTGGAGGTGGTATTATATTGCCACAAGTCATTACTACTTTGTAAACCATAGAGCCATAAGTTGCCATTTTTATCTGTCCAGCTTGGACCACCATATTGCCCAGTGCCAGGATTATTAGCCACATTTGCAACACCCTGAGTTCCAAAAACTGGTAAGGAAGGTGTCAAAGGCCCATTCATTAATGCCCATTGATTTAAGTTTTTATCGTATTTCCACAAATCTGCACCACCACCACCATAGCACCAAAAGCCACCATTATTATCTGTCCAATACATTCCTGCATAACGAGATTCAGGAAAATTAAGTGGTGAAAAAATACCTTGCCCTACAGAATTTATAGTTTGGCTTGTGGGCGATCCCCATTTCCAAGTCCAAATACCTTGAGCGTAAATAGTTGAAAAGCTACCCACAAACAATATTAATAGAATTGAAATTTGAATAGTTTTCTGGGTCATTTTTGTAAAATTCTTTGTCATTTTTATAAAATATTGTATTTGAACCATGCTTCTAAAGACGACAAAATTACCTAAAATGTTTGCTGAATTGATATTTCTAGGTAGGACAAAGCTAGGACATGAAATATATTTTACAATTGACAATCAATTAGTTATGAATTAAAAGGTATTTTTTACATAGGATATCAAATCAATTTCTGCCCCAATTTCCATTTTCTTCTTCAATCGCATCCTACTTTTTTGAACACTTTCTGGTGTAATATTAAGCAAGCTAGCAATTTCCTTTGTTTGCAATCCAATTTTTATATATGCGCAATGTCGTAAATCTGTTTGGGTCAATGCTGGGCAAGATTTGCTAAGGTTGGAAAAAAAACTTGGGTTGACTTGTTCAAAATAAGATTTGAATACAATCCACTCGTCTTCAAAATTTAAAATTTCACTAAATATTTGATTGTAAGCTCTGGCATTCCCTTCAAGGTTTGACTTCATTAAATTTGACATCTTTTCCTTAAGTTTCAATACCAACTCTTTTTTGTGCATGGCATTTAATGATAAATAACTAAGCTCATTATTTTTTAGTTGTAATTCTTGCTTTAGATTTTCGTTTTCCAAATGTTTCACCTTTTGAGCTTCTAATAAGAGTGCTTCTTTTTGTAGCGCATCTCTTGCCTGGGATTCCATTGCATTTTTTGCCAAATCGATATCTAATTTTAATTTGGCGTTTTCTAGATGCTCAATTCGTTTTTCGTTGTGCAATATTTCATATGTTTGCTGGTAATACTTCTTCTTTAATTTTTGATTGCGTAGTGAAAAAACAAGAGTTGTAGTTAATGCTAATGC
>CAILJQ010000147.1 GCA_903834625.1 uncultured Bacteroidota bacterium | reverse complement strand
TATGTACCAGGGTTACCCGCACTATTGTTAAATACAATTTGAGGATCACCACCACTAATACCATTTTTCAAACCAGGACATTCTTTTCCTTTTTTACCTAAACCATAAGCATCAACACCAACCAATGGCAATTGAACGGTAGCTTCAGATCCGCAATCAAAGAAATCTACAAAGAATTCATCATCGCGTTTTAGGATATACTTACCAGTTCCATCTTGGTAAATAGGATATTTTTTGTAGTTATAAATCAATCCTTCGTTTACTGTTTTAACCAATAATCTGGCAGCACCATCTCCACCAGGTATTGTTAATACATCGTTAGCAGCATAACCTCTGCCATAATCTTTCACCCAGAATGATTGAATAACACCTGTACCGTTCACTTGAATATGAACCATCATACCTGTACCTGAACCACCGGTTACCATCACATCAATATCATCTGTATATCCAGAACCTGGATTGGTAACAACTACCTCATCAGCCATTGGATAAATTGCTGGAGGAACACTTGTATAGGTGAAGGTGTCACTTGTATGAATTACAGGCGAACCTGGAGTAGTATCAGTGGCTTGCTGAATGATAATTTTACCACCCACCAAGTCAATGCGAGTGAATCCTTTGTATTGGTCGCCACTTTGGTTATTAAAACTATCTTTTTCAAACAACTTAACGGTATAACATGCGGCCACAGAACGGTCGAAGAAATACTCATATAATGTTTTGTTTGTACCCGGAAGAATCATATTTCCTCTATAGTTGCCTCGATTGGTACCATCAGGTAATCGATCATTCAAACGAGGTTGTAAAAATCCATTGGAGTCAATACGTGTTCCTGCAGGAATATTGAACTGCCAGTATCCTTTAGCATTCGCAAATGGATCAGGAATTGGTCCATTCAAAGTAATTCTTCTATTAGGTTGAATATCTGCTGGCCAAATAGAAGCCAATGTATCCGTTCTTGATGGAGTTACGCCTGCAGAGAAAGTTGGTTTACCCCATAAGAAGGAATCTAATGGATGCACCAATTTTTTACCTCCTGGTGTGACTTGCGAAGGATCTTTTGTCCAGCCTGTGGCTGAAGAGTCAAAAGGTGGGAAGTCATGACCGTAATAATACCATCTGAAAATATTCGACCATCTTTCAAATTGGTGAATAGGCAAAGTATCATGAGAGAAATTACAGTTCATTCTACCTGGGTATATTCTGCCACCGGCAATAAATCTACCCAAGGTTCTATTGAACATGTCATTGGCATTGGTATAAGGCTCTTTTCCACCACCTGGCATGCTTGGATTTGGAAGAGAGAAGGAAGTACATTTTGGAGCAAAGTTATCTGCAAAATCCCAACGGATGTACAAGTTATTAGATTGATAAGCTTCAGTTGTATTAACAAATTCAACTGGAAACTCTGGACCACACTGATTCTTCAAATAAGGCTTAATCAATACAGGTGGAGGTGTAGTTTTTTCAATACGCACCAATGGTCCCATAATATTCAAACCATATCCTTGCAATTGCGACCTAACCTTTTTCACATTTGCCTTGGCAGGATCATCATTAAACCACTTCCAATAAGAAACAATACTATCACGCGGTATTCCATTTGCACCCATTATCCATCTGTATTGTGCAATACTATCTACAACAGGTCTGAAGAAATATCCATTAATAGTATTTACACGCGGGTTGGCTTGTGGAGGTGGCACATATTGTGAATCGCTCAGCTGGGCGGTATCTATACGCGACCAGAAGTTGATTATCTTTATGGGTTGACCAGGACATGATATGTATAAAATAGGGAAATAATGACCATACCCTTGGTATCGGTAGCATGGTGTAACCTCATTTAATTTTTTATCTGAACCAGGTGGGTTTGCATTTGGATCAGCAAAATCCCATAACAATTGAATTTGAGAATTCACCCCTTGCAAAGGATAATTGTTATATAAACAAACACCTGCAGAATTTAAATTACTTAAACAAACTGAGTCTGCAATGGTATCATTGCTATTGCTTCTTCTGCTTCGGATATCATACTTCAATACAATGTTTTCTGGTAGTTGATTTCCAGAATTTGTATAATCAAAAGTATCAGCACAATTGAACAGTTTATGGCGAACAATTAAACGTGGACTGAACACGCCATTTTTAGTATACTTATAGGTAAATGCACTCCAACGTGGCAAGTCTGCTGTTACAATAGGAGTTGAAGATTGATACACGCTATCATCACCATATTCCCATCTAAACCACAATAAATTGGATGTATAAACAGGTGTATTGTTTACGAAAATGTATGGGGTGGTATCACACTTAGGTGTACCACTCACAGAAAATCTTGGATTAATATTAGGTGCAACAAAAATACGTTTGAACGCCTTCGTTTCACAGCCCCCTATATCAGTGGTGGTTAATGCAATATCAAACTTGGTATTTCCTAAACCAAATGAATGGCAAATGGTCTGACCAGCATTTACCAAATCAGAGTCTCCATCTCCGTAAGAGATAATTAACCTATTTAGTGGAAGGCTTGGTGCCGGAGCCACAGTGGTAAGGTCTTTAAAACAATACACATTGTTTTTAAAGCACTGGGAATCCAAACTGGTTAATTGAAAATTAGCCACCGGACGGTTGTAAACCGTGTCCCAGAAAGAGGCCGTTATTGGCGCCCTGTTTTTGAAAATGGCCACTACCGTAATTTTGTAAATACCAGCAGCAGTGTACTGGTAGGTACGGGTGGTTGACACAGGTGATCCTGTTGTGTTCAAGTTTACGTCTCCATTTCCCCAATCGAATCGGAATGAGTCTACATCATTCACGCTTACTCCGCTTAAGAAGGCGTCTACCTGAATTGGGCTTCCCAAACATATTACCTTTGGCAATACGTCAAGACCCATTGATTGGGAGAAAGCATTTCCAGCGCTCAGCCAAAATACTCCCCACAAAATTAGTCGTGTAAATAATCGTTTCTTCATATGGTATTGTTGTTGTCTATTTGTCGTTCTATAATTTTGCTAACTTACTAATTAATTCTTTAATTTCCATTGCCTATCTCATTAGGTTGATAAATCCTTTTTTGCTTAGAATAGCCCCATTTTTATCAAACTGATAATCAAAAATATAAGAATAGGTTCCATTCTCGCATTCCACACCTGTCTTATAATCTACTCCATTCCAAAAATCGCCTGATTTCTCTGTTTCAAATACCAACTGACCTCTCATATTTACTACTTTTAGATGGTAAAAAACTGTAGGGTCAATTCTAATCTCCCAAACATCATTGCTTCCATCTCCGTTTGGACTGAAAAAATTACCAAACTCGGGGTCGTTATGTTTTTGAGTATTTGTAGTTGTTTCGGGGTTATTTTCCGCTTTGTAGGTAGGAAGTATAGGTGGAGAAACTATAGGAGCTTTCTCTGGTTCTGTTTTTTCTGGTTTATTTTCTTTTGCCACAGGTGCTTCATGTGCAACTGGCGACGAAGGGTTTTCGGTTGTGTTTGGCTCCAATACTGGACTTACCACATCAAGTTCTCTGGTAACTTGGTTTGCTTTGTCCTTATTTTCTGCTGGTGTAGTCACTACAGGCAAATTTTCTTTAGCGAGAGCCTCTACCCTATCTAATGTGGCCGACTCAATGTATATAGGGCTTTCAGTTTGTTTCAAGGATATAGGTTTAGGTTCGGTCTGAACCAAAAAATACAATCCTGTAATGGCGGCAGGCACTATAACCAAAGCTGCCAACTTCACTTGCCAACCTAGCTCAAGCACTTTTTGAATTAGCGCATTTCCTGCAGGTGCACTTGGCGCCTGCAACTGCTGCTCTATTCCCTGCCAAACATCATCTGGCGCCTGGGGATGAAAATCCTCCATGCCATTTCTAATGAGTTCGTCTATGTTTTCTTTATTTTCCAAAATACTAATTTTACTTTTCTAATTGGCTCCACAGGTGAATAAATTGCGCCCTGGCTCTGGATAATTGGCTTTTAGAAGTGCCTTCACTTATTCCCAACATCTCTGCAATTTCTTGGTGTGAGTAGCCTTCAATCACAAACAAATTTAAGATGGTCCTATAACCCGTTGCCATCCCGTTCATCACTGCCAGTATCTCTTTTTGCGTGAGCTTACCAATTGCCACTGAGGGCTGCGAAACTGCATAAGCAGCTTCTACATCACTTTGCTCTTGGTATACTTTATTCACCCGATAATGCTCCAAAGCCGTATTAATAAAAATACGCTTCATCCAACCTTCCAAAGAACCTTTCCCCGAGAATTGATCCAACTTGGCAAAGACTTTTATAAATCCATCCTGCAAAATATCCTTTGCATCTTCTTTGCTGTTGCTGTATCGCAAACAAACGGCATACATGCTGCTACTAAAATGATGGTAAAAAGCCTTTTGTGCTTTTGCATCCTTTTTTAAACATGCTTGTATTATTTTTTCATCCGGTAGCTTGTTCACTTTCTCAGTCTTATTTTAGCAGATGGGAACATTCCCAATAAGGTTGCAATGCTCTGATTTTTTTTCTTAATTATTCGTTAATCGGGCTGAACCGACTGAAAAATAAGAAAAAAAATGTACCTTGGACCTTCAATTTTTCTGCATTGAAAGGCCTGAATAAACTCCTTTTTCTTTTGTTTTGTCCAATGACCATGATGGGTCAAGTACAACCCAAAGTTGAAAACGCCTCTTTGTTTGAGTGGGTTGAAAATAAAGGTCAATGGATTCCAGAAATTTTCTTTAGAAGCAGCCAGCACGCCCTAGATATGCACCTTGGGCCGAATTACTTAAGTTATTATTTTTACAACCCTTCCCAATTGGCCTTAGCCAACAAACATGGCAATAAAACCCCTTTGCCAGATAGCCTCAAACATATAGATGGACATGCACTTTCTTTCCAATTTATTGGCGCCCATGGTGGTTACCCAGATGTAGAATTTCCAAAACCACATTACTACAACTACTATCTGAGCAATAACCCCAAAAATTGGGCACACCAAGCCAGAGCATCAAATCATGTTGGTATCAAACAACTATATCCTGGCATAAACCTAAAGGTAATTACTGAGAAAAACAGTTTCAAATACGAGTTTTGGCTCGAACCAAATGCAAGTGTGCAACAAATACAAATTGCCATTCAAGGCGCTAATTCCATCACCTCAGAATACGGAGATCTTTTTATTGAAACACCCTATGCCACACTGCGTGAACATAAGCCTTATGCTTACCAATTTATTGAGGGCAAACAGGTGCAAGTAAACCTAAAGTTTCAATTAATTGGCAATACAATCAGCTACCAAACTGGGTCAGATTATAATCCATCTTACCCCCTCATTATTGACCCTGAAATAGTATTCTTAACCTATTCAGGTGCAACTGCCGATAACTTTGGCTGTTCTGCAACACCAGGAGAAAATGGAACCATGTATGCAGCAGGCATTACCACAGAGCCATACCCAAGTATTCCCAATGGGAAATACCCTGTTACCTCGGGTGCATTTCAACTCAATTATGCTGGTGGAGGAATAGCCGAAGGCGAAAGATTAGGAGAATTTCCTTGCGATATAACTTTCAGCAAATACAGCCCCGATGGCTCTACCCTCCTCTATGCTACCTATCTAGGAGGCTCAAACAATGAAATACCTCACAGTTTATTTGTAGATGATAGTGCCAACCTTATTGTGATGGGAAATACGTATTCAAACAATTTCCCTGTGACAAATGGAGCTTTTGATACCTCCCATAATGGTCGGCACGACATCATTGTGGCTAAGTTCAAATCAAATGGCGCTATGTATGCTTCCACATACTTAGGCGGCTCTTTTAATGATGGTATCAATTTCACTTATGGTGTTACCAATCGCTTTTTTGCAGATAGTTATAGGGGCGATGTTATCACAGATAGTGTAGGCAATATCATTGTTGCCACAGTTACGCAATCAAGTAATTTCCCAACTTCAGCGAATGCCATTCAATCAACCCTCAAGGGATTTCAAGATGGGTTGGTATTTAAGCTCAATGCTGGCCTCAATAAACTTTTATGGAGTACCTACCTTGGTGGCGACAGCGTTGATGCATTGTATAGCATTGATATTGGCACTAATGCAGAAATTTATGTTTCGGGTGGAACCAATAGTGCCAACTTTCCAAAAACTGCTGGTCATTACCAAGCTACTTATGGAGGAGGCGCTACAGATGGGATTGTTGCTATTTTAGATTATGAGGGAAAAAATATTTTAGCTGCTACCTATTTTGGAACTGCCTTTTACGACCAAATTTATAACCTTGAAATTGACAAAGACAATCAAATTTATGTGGTTGGTCAAAGTCTTGGCAATATACCTGTCACCGCTGGATTGTATAGTGTGCCTAACTCCCATCAATTCTTGGCATGTTTCAGTCCAAACCTCAATAGCAAAGTTTGGTCAACCGTTTTTGGTTCAGGCCGAAGCAATATAGATGTAACCATTAACGCTTTTTTGGTAGATGAGTGCAACCGCATTTATGTAAGTTCTTGGGGAGGCGCGGCAGCACAAACAGGAGGAACATCTACACAAAAGTTACCTGTAACTGCAGATGCCTTCCAAAAAGTAACCGATGGAAGTGATTTTTACCTCATGCTCTTAAACAAAAACGCCTCAGGATTATTATATGCAACCTTTGTGGGAGGAGATAACCCAGACAGCGATGGTGACCATGTAGATGGCGGAACTAGTAGATTCGACAAAAAAGGTGTAGTGTATCAAAGTATGTGCGCCAGTTGTCCTAGAGGTTTAAGCTCATTCAGCGATTTGGCAACAACCCCAGGCGTATATGCTCCTTTAAATTTAAGTCCACGTTGCAGCAACGCCGCTCTTAAATTTGATTTCAGGATCAAAAATGCCCGTTTTACTTCTACCGCAGACACGTGTGCATCTGAGTTTACCTTCGATAATCTAACCCAAAATGCAAGCAATTTCATGTGGGTATTCCCAGATGGGGATACTACCTATCAAAAAAATCCAAAGAAACAGATCCCCTCAAAATATTACGGCGACACCATCATCATGATTGCTGAATTTGGCACCAATTGCGCCGATACAGCATTTGGCTTTGTTTATTTACCTGATAGTTTAGACAAGCTAGAAGTGCCAAACGTATTCACTCCTAACAATGACGGACTAAATGATGTATTTGAAATTAAAGGGGTAAGTAGTCAGTGCAATGAAACCAGCGTTTATATCTATAATCGTTGGGGGCAGCTCTACTACCAAAATAATGTATCCTATTTTCAATGGGATGGGAAAGACATCAAAGGAATAGAAGCCCCAGAGGGTGTTTATTTTTACATGCTCAAAACCAAAAAGCTTAACACAGGCAAAGAAGACGAATTGCACGGCACCCTTACACTTATTCGATAAATAAATCAATCAAGCATAAGAGGTTAATCGCAGGTTTAAAGGCAAAATGTATTTGGTTCAGACCGAAATAAACTAAACCAAATGATAGCAACAAGGAGCATTTATACTTAGTAATGAAGGCACAAAAAAAGAAGGCTAACTCAAATGAGTTAGCCTTCTTTTATATAGTTCATTGAAAGAATTACTTCTTACTTTTCTTAGTCATTTCGCCTACTCTATCCATTACACAACGGAAACCAATAGTTGCAGTAGATTGGTCTTGGTCTAAGTACCTACGAGTACCTGGACTTAACCAATACGCTCTATCTGCCCAGCTACCGCCTTTGTATACACGAGCTGCGTTGTCAATTAGTGAAGTTGCGCCATACTCATATTTTTGATCAATGTCTGGATAGTTTAACTCATCCTTGTAACCAATATTATCAGCTTTCTTGTAGTTTCTGCGTTTGGCATTGTCTTCTTCTGTAACATCTACATAAATCAAGCGACCAAGACTGTCTTTTTCAGAAATGAAACCGTCTGCATCTGCTTTGTATTTTTTGTATTCGTTACCACGGTAAGGGTTAAAGCCCGTCATATCTTCCAATGAAAGTGGGCGATATACGTCGTTTGTCCACTCACTTACATTACCAGCCATGTGATACAAACCAAAATCATTAGGTAGGAATTTGCCATCTTTAACAAGGGTTGTATACAAAGCACCATCGTTTAAGTTACCGGCAATACCAGCACCATCACCACGACCACGGGTATAGTTCGCATACATTTTACCACGAGTTTTTTCCGTATCGGCTCTACGCATGGTTAAACCATTCCAAGGATAAATACGTTTTACATCGATGTTTTCATTGTATCCAGCAGACTTAAATGCACCTGCTGCATATTCCCACTCAGATTCTGTAGGTAGGCGGTAGCTTGGTAACAAAATACCATCTTCCATACGCACTGAACGTGATTTAGCATTTGGTGCGTAATCTTTCAACTCTTTCTTAACGCTAGGAGTATATAAACCTAACAAGTAAGCTTCAGTATTGAAGTTTTGATCACCGGTTTGTTTTTGGATTTCTAAATTGATGAAACCTTCACGCACCATAATCATTTCGTTTACACGATCTGTACGCCATTTGCAATATTCTGTAGCTTGTACCCAACTTACACCTACTACAGGATAATCTCTGTAGGCAGGGTGACGTAAGTAATACAATACATAAGGCTCATTATAAGAAAGTTTATCTCTCCAAACTAGGGTATCAGGCAAAGCTTTTACGTATACTACAGGGTTATCTGAGTACTGACGCATCAACCAATGCAAGTATTCTAAGTAGTGGAAATTAGTTACTTCAGTTTCATCCATATAGAAACTGCTCACAGAAATTCTACGCTTGAAATTGTTGTGATCGTAGGTAAGATCTGTTTCAGAGGAACCCATGGTAAAGGTACCTCCTTCAACAAAGATTAAACCTGGACCGGTTTCTTGCTCTTTGAATTTATGTTTCTCAAAACCTCCCCATTTGGCATCGTTGTACTTCCACCCGGTGGTGTTTGATTTTCCGGCCCTGTTACAGGACGAAGTGTACATCACGCTTGCGCCGATGAGGGAGAAAAGGAAAATTTTTGAAAGCGTTTTCATCACTTTATCTTAATTTGGAATTTTCAAACATAAGGAATATTTAGAAAAAATCATCCATTTGAACCTATTTTTTCAAAAAAAGCATTTTTTTATAACTCGGGACAAACCAATCGTTTATTGTACCTAACCCCATTTCTCACCTTGGGTTTGAGTTCAAAACCCAGTGAAATTTCGTGGCTTCCAACGGTGGCTTGCTTGGCCTTTGAGATTACGGCATCGTAGCTGTATCCCACTTTTACATTGGGAAAACGCAATCCTATCAAAAATATTACAGCATCTGCATTATTTGAGGTTTGCCTGAACCAAGTTCCCAGAGAAAGGGAGCGTTGTTTCACATAAAACCCTAGGTTCATTTGATAAAACTCGCGTTGTTGCATGAACAAAATATTTGGCGACAACAACACGCGATCTTCCTCATAACGAGTTTTGTTCAAAGGAATATTCAATCCACCGTGCACAGTATATCTTCTTGGTAACTTTAAAGAAACATCGTCTTTGTCTGGATAATAAAAAGACATATTAGGCTCCATTAGGTTGTGTATGGCAGCCCCAAAAAACATTTTGCTGTTATATAACAAAACTCCTGTACCAAAATTTGGTATAGATATTTGTTGGTTGATACTTGTTTCGGATGTAGGTAAAACAGGACCACGAGCTGGGTCAATCATATCTTCGAAGATGAATTTACTAAAGTCGTATCTTCTTTGCAAAATACCACCCTGTATAGCAGCATTAAATGCCCATTCGCGGTTAATTTCTAAATTGTAAGAATAGATACCACTTATGCTAGTACTCGTTAAAAAGCCATCACCTGCTACATCATACATGCTCACAATTCCAAAACCGCTTTTTACTTTCCCCAAATATGCGTCGAAACCAACCACACCCGTTTTGTAATTGTTGTTTAATGCAGTGTATTGTGAACGCGCATTCATGGTTAACCTAATTTTACGGGAAGCGCCAGCCATTGCTGGGTTGGTATATAAAGGAGAGGCATAGTACTGGCTTAACTGTGGGTCTTGCGCCAGAAGCGAAGCCAAGCTGCATAAACCGAATACAATTCCTGTAAAAATCTTTTTCATCCGTAACGTGAAATAATAATTGGGTCTAAATGTAAGAATTGTTTTTTTTAATAACAAATTTTAACTCCTTTTAATCCAGCGTATTTAGCAAGAAAACAAGTGCTAAAATTTGAAAAAGTGAACTAAAAATCTGGACAAGTAACCTTACGAGGTTTTGATTTTGGGGTACGTTTCTTGAGCTCAAAACTCATAGAAACCTCATGGGAGTTGACTGCTCCCGTTTTTGCCGCACTAATGGTGGCGTCATATGAATATCCAATTTTAACCTTAGGAGCTCTAATTCCTAGTAGGATAATGAATGCATCAGAATTGATAGAATTTTGACGAAAATATGCCCAAGCAACATAAGAACCTTTACTAATATACATCCCCAAATTCACTTGGTTAAACTGACGTTGCTGTTTAAAAATAACATTTGGTTGAAGATTTACTTGACGTTTTTCATTCCTATCTCTTACAATTGGGATAACCAAACCCGCATGAGCAGTATATCTTCTGGGAATTGGGCTAGATGAATTATTGTAAAAATTTTGTTCTGGCTCAAATAAATTATGGGCAGCAAAGCCGCCATAAAAATTCTTTGAGTAACCAATAATGCCGGCTGCAAAGTTTGTTATCAAAACAGATCCGTTACCTATTGGTTCACTGGTTGGGTTGATAAAACCCTGGGTTAACACCACTTGATCATACCAGAGCAACTTGCCAAAGTCGAGTGATTTCTGCATGATTCCAAACTGCACAGCAGCCTGAATGGTGAACTTTCTATTAATGGGAATTTGAGAGGCATAAATAAGGTTGGCACCCGTGGTACGTAAGGTTCCAACACCCTGTTCATCGTAGTGAGCCTGAATAGCAAAGCCCCCTTTTATCTTGTCAAAATGTTCGTCGTAGCTGAAATTACCTGTTCTAAAAGCTCCAGAAATGCTTGGCCATTGATTTCGTGCAACCATTACTAATCTTCCATGGTTTACACTTCCTGCAAAGGCCGGATTGGTATATACAGGGTTTGCATAAAACTGCGAGAACTGCGGGTCTTGCGACCGCGCCTCTACACCCAGTAGTAGCAACATCATCCCTAAAATATATACTCTTAATCCAGAGCGCTTTTTTAACTTCATTTATTTATAACAGGTTATTGTCAGAATAGCCACAGAAATGCAATATTAGTAAATTGTTTTAACAAACTTCACATTAAACAACACAATTTGTTTTTATTTGTTGTCGTTTAAAAGCAATACTAACGAGACTTCAAGTATAAGTATTTTGTCATAAACCATGCAATATTTGAAAAAATTAAAGAAATTTAAAGGAATACTATTGGTTTCCAACGCCTTATTTGGCTTGTTTTGTTCGCCTTTGCAGGCCCAAAACTTGTTGCAAGAAAATTTGGTGGTATGGAAATCTTCCAACCCTACAAAATTGTATTTTGAAGGCGCGGCATATCGCAGTGAATTCCCCGAAACGCCTGTTGTGCAAGCACTTGTTAAGATTCAAGATCCTACCATTCAAGGTATTCAGTTTCAAATGCTGCAAGAAAGTTTGGTAGAAAACTTGCCCAAAAAAGTCCCACAAAACCTTACCAATTCGTACCAGGTTGAGTCCTCAGTTGCTTATCAGCGTGGCGAAAAATATTTGGCATATAAAATTGTTCCGTTGCGAAAAGAAGGGAATAAAATATACAAATTAGACAAATATGCTTTTCAAAGTGTTTTAGGAACAGAAAACAGGAAGGCTTTACAGAAAAAACCAATTTATGCAGCCAACTCAGTTTTGGCAAGTGGAGAAATTGTAAAAGTGGGTACTACCCAAAATGGTATCCATAGAATTGATTATGCTACCTTTCGCTCCTTAGGCTTAAACCCTGATATAATTGACCCAAGAAATATCAAACTTTTTGGCAGAGGTGGTGGAATGGTTCCTCAACCTAATGCAGCCTATAGACCAGATGATTTAGTTGAAATTCCAATTCTGTTTCAAGGTGAACAGGATGGAAAATTTAATCCAGGAGATTTTTTCGCCTTTTATGGGGAGTCGCAAACAAACAGATGGGAATATGATGCAACCAATAAAACATATTACGCCTCTCCAAGTATTTATTGCGATACAACTTATTATTTTCTTCAAATAAGCACAACTCCAGGCAACAGAATTGCTAAAATAACTTCTCCTTCTGGTGCAAATAACACGGTGAACAGCTACACATTCTTATCATTTTACAATAATGAAAAATCTAACTTAACTAAATCTGGTAAGGTATGGGTGGGCGAAGAGTTTGATAGAATAACCAGTCAGAATTTTAATGTTAGCATTCCAAATCTTATTAGCTCTGAGCCTATCAAGTTTAGGTCGTCTGTAACAGCAAGGTCTTTTGTAAACAGTGATTTTACCATTCAGGCAAATGGAGTAAACATTCTCTCTCAAATCACCCCTTCGGTGAACCCAGGCTATGAACAACCCTATACTTGCGGATTAATAGTAAATAGTACCACATTTTTAAGTCAGAGCGCCAATTTTACCCTAAACTACACCTTCAATAAAGCCAGCAGTGGCAGTATTGGTTGGCTCGATTTTTTTGAAATACAAGCAAAGGTTGATTTAAAAAGTTTGGGAGGAAATTTTATTTTTAGAGATGCAAGCTTTGCAGGAACCGGTAATGTAACACGTTATGAAATCGGTTCGAACCGAACCCTAAATGTTTGGGATGTAACAAACCCTTTGGCACCTTTTATTATTGAAGGTTCATATGCTAATAACATCTATACTTTCTCAAGCAATACAGACAGCCTAAAAGTGTTTGCAGCCTATGATGCCACCAATTATTTACAAGTGAGCAATGGTGGAAAATTAGCCAATCAAAATTTACATGCACTAAGCAATCCAGACGGGTTTATTATTACTCATCCAGATTTTATGGAAGAGGCAAATCGTTTGGCAGAATTCCACAGGAAGAAGGATAATTTAAAAATTCATGTAGTAAGTGTGCTTCAAATTTATAATGAATTTTCTGGTGGAACTCCTGATTTATGTGCTGTGCGCGATTTCTTACGTATGTTCTATAACAGGGCCACTACACCTGCTGAAATGCCCAAATATGTTACCTTATTTGGAAGAGCATCCTATGATTACAAATACAGACAAAACCCCAATTCTAATTTCATTCCTACCTTCGAAAGTTGGGAATCTTTTGGTCCAACCACCAGTTATTGCAGCGATGATTTTCTTGGATTTTTAGACGATACTGAAGGCAAGTGGGATATGGGTATCAATGCCAACGAATTATTGGATATTGGTATAGGAAGATTGCCTGTTTCTAATGCCACTGAAGCCAAACAAGTAGTTGATAAAATTATTTCTTATTCCTCTACTGGTGCTTATGGCTCATGGAGAAATAGTTTGGTGTTTGTGGCAGATGATGAAGACAACAATAACCACCAAACTCAGGCAGATAATATTGCCAATAATCTTTTGGCTAAGTACCCAGAATTTAATGTAAGTAAAATCTATTTAGATGCATACACCAAAGAAAGTACCGCTGGTGGTGCACGTTTTCCTGATGCTCAAAAAGCCATCAACAATTCTATTCAAAGTGGCATGCTCATTTTTAATTATACCGGCCATGGTGGCGAGGTGGGATTAACTGCTGAACGCGTTATGGGCATAGATGACATAAACAGTTGGACCAATGGTGTGGCACAAAATGAAGTGAAACTTCCTTTATTTCTAACTGCAACATGTGAGTTCAGTAGGTTTGATGACCCAGCCAGGGTATCTGCAGGTGAACTGGCTTTATTGAACCCAAATGGAGGTGCTATTGGATTGTTTACTACAGTAAGATTGGTGTATTCTGGTCAGAACGAAGAATTGAACAAAAAATTCTTTGAAAATGTAGGGTTTGATAGCCTCTCTCAATTAAACCCACCTAGGTTAGGCGATATTGTTCGTAAAGCTAAAAATGCCTATCCATTCCCTGATGCGAATACGAGAAACTTTACCTTATTGGGCGACCCATTTGTTACTTTAGCTTACCCCAATTTTGAGGTAAAAACAACTCAAATAAATGGTAAAGATTTAAGTATTTTTAATGATACGTTAAAAGCCTTGCGAAAATTTGAAATTAGTGGAGAAGTAACAGACAAAAACGGGGTTAAACTAAACGACTATCAAGGGGTGATTTACCCAGTTGTATATGATAAATTTACAACCTATAGTACCATGGGTAATAATCCGCCGGAAAGCACGCCAATGGCATTTTCTATGCAAAACAATGTATTGTATAGAGGTAAGGCAAGCGTGATAAACGGTGCATTTACTTTTAGCTTTGTGGTACCTAAAGATATTGCCTATGAATATGGCTATGGAAAGGTAAGTTATTATGCCAACAAATCTGATGCAGATGCCAATGGTTACTATAACAAGATTTTCATTGGTGGCACTTCTGATAGCAGTGCAACAGATACCAAGGGACCAGAAATAAAAATATTTCTAAATGATGAGAAATTTGTTGCGGGTGGCTTAACAGGTGAAAACCCTAAGTTGATTGTGAAGTTATTTGATGAAAATGGAATCAATACAACAGGAAGGGGAATTGGTAGAGATTTAGTGTTTGTGTTAAACAACAAACAAACCCAAGCAGTGATTGTAAATGATTATTACCAAGCTGCTTTAAATTCATACCAAAGTGGTGAGGTAATTTATAATATCAAAGATTTGCCTGCTGGTAAACATCAGATTAAGTTTAGGGCTTATGATGTATATAACAATATGTCGGAGGCCACGTTAGATTTTGAGGTTGCTAACTCTGAAAAGCCTAGCATCAACTATCTTTTGAATTACCCAAATCCATTTAACAACAAAACAACATTTCATTTCGACCATAATTTGTCGGGGAATGATTTGCAGGTAATGATTCAAATTTTCACCATCAATGGAAAATTGGTGAAAACATTACAAACAGATGTAGCTGGCGAGGGGACTCACTTTGATGCTTTAAGTTGGGATGGGAAAGATGAATATGGAGATAAACTGGCCTCTGGCGTTTATATTTACAAGTGTAAGGTGAAGGCAGCGGGCCTGAAAACCATAGAGAAAATAGAAAAATTGGTAATCTTAAATTAATTCCTAAAATTGAACCCTAGAAATATCGTGCAGAGAAATACAATGAGTTTAAAAAAATCAATAGCCATATTTGCGTTAGCGGGCTTTATTCACAGTGGCTTTTTTAATAAAGCCATCGCTCAAAATTCTACCCAACAAACCACTATTACTACAGCGGTTCCCTTTTTGTTAATTACGCCGGAGAGTCGCGGAGGTGGCATGGGAGATGCCGGTTCAGCCATGCCCAATGATCCATTTGCCATTTATTGGAATATTGCTAAGTTGCCATTTAATGAGAAAAAAGGAGGTGTTGGTTTAAGTTATACACCTTGGTTGAGGAGCTTGGTTCCAGACATCTCTCTCTCCTACTTGAGTGGTTACGGAAAAATAAGTGACCGTTCTGCTATTTCAGGTTCTTTAAGGTACTTCTCTTTGGGAACCATTCAATTTACCGACATAGCTGGAAACAGTCTTGGGGATTATAATCCAAACGAATTTGCAGTTGACTTAGGTTACGCTTCTAAGTTATCTGAACACTTCTCTTTAGGAATTGCATTCAAATATGTATTTAGCAATTTAGCGGGTGCCTCGAACCAAAGTCAAACACCTGTTCAAGCAGGATATGCCTTTGCAGGAGATATTGGCGCATATTATACCAATAAAGCTAAAGTAAAGATTGAAGGTAAAAAATACAATATGACCTATGCCATCGGTGGTGCAATGTCTAACATAGGTTCAAAAATTTCTTATACCAGTCAACAATACCAAAATTTCATTCCCATTAATTTAAGAATTGGTGGGTATTCTCAAATTGAAATAGATAAATACAATACCATTGGATTTGCGCTCGACTTCAACAAACTTATGGTTCCTTCAAACCCTGTTTTGGCAAAAGATTCGAGTGGTGTTACAGTTGTAAAAAACGGACAAGCAGTTATACAGTCTGGTAAAAATCCTGATGTGCCTATTATTCAAGGAATGATTCAATCTTTTTATGATGCACCAGGTGGGTTTAAAGAAGAAATGCAAGAGATTAACATCTCTACAGGATTAGAATACTGGTACGATAAACAATTTGCTTTACGTACAGGTTTCTTTTATGAAAGTCCGAATAAAGGAAATAGAAAATACATCACTTTTGGTGCGGGCTTTAGGTTCAACGTATTTGGAATTGATTTATCTTACTTAGTTCCAATTGAACAACGCAATCCATTAGAACGAACCTTGCGCTTCTCTTTATTATTCGACTTCGACGCATTTGCTACTCAGAACAACGAAGACAAACCAACCATAGAATAATGATGCGAATAGGATTTGGTTTTGATGTGCACCAGCTGGCAGAAGGCAGAGATTTTATTTTAGGTGGCGTACACATTCCTGCAGGCAAAGGCATATTGGGTCATAGCGATGCAGATGTGTTGTTACATGCCATATCAGATGCCATTTTAGGCGCCTTGGCTTTGGGAGATATTGGCTTACATTTTCCAGATACCAGTGCAAGTAACAAAGGAATGGATAGTAAAATTATTTTGGCAAAAGCCATTGAATTGGCGGCAGAAAAAGGGTACTTCCCAGCAAATATTGATAGCACTGTGGTATGTGAAAAACCTAAAATTATGCCACATGCCTTAGCTATGCGCGAATCTGTTGCAAAAGTTTGTGGAATTACCGCTGATGAGGTTTCTATTAAAGCGACCACCAATGAAAAACTAGGCTTTATTGGAAGAGAAGAAGGTGTAGTTGCCTATGCCGTGGTTTTGATGCAAAAAAAATAGTTGCCTGATTCTCTTTTCTCTTTTCTTTAATCTTGTTTCTACAAAAATAATATGGTAGTTTAACCCACATGCCGGTGTTAAATTACTTATCAAAATTCGAGGAGGTTTTTCACTCCTTAAACGAACAGCAAAAGAGAGCTGTTCAACATATTGAAGGTCCTGTTTTAGTTATTGCTGGACCTGGTACAGGTAAAACACAAATTTTGGCCGCCCGCATTGCGCGAATTCTGTTAGAAACAGATGCCTTACCTGAAAATATCTTGTGCCTTACCTATACAGATGCAGGCGCAGTTGCTATGCGCAAGCGTTTACAAGATTTTATTGGCCCAGATTCTTATCGCGTTCAGATATCTACCTTTCATGGGTTTTGTAATAAAGTTATTCAAGAAAACTTAGATGCCTTTGGATTCAGAAATTTGGATGCCATTACTGATTTAGAGCATGTGCAATTCTTGCGTAACCTCATTGATGATTTGCCCAAAAACCATCCAATAAAAAGATATACAGGAGATGCCTATTTTGAAATTAGCAGGCTCAAAGGTCTTTTTGAGTTGATGAAAAAAGAAGACTGGTCGCCAGAGTTTTTGTTAGAAAAAATAGCCACTTATTGCTCTGATTTACCTAACCGTGATGAGTTCATCTACAAACGCGCAGGCAAAACCAAAGATGGAAGAAAATATGAAAAAGGCGAGATCAAACAGGATGCGTTAAACAAGGTATTACAAGGCATGAACGTTTTGAAAGGTGCGGTAGAATTGTTCGAGCCTTATCAAAAAATACTGAGAGAAAATAATAGGTATGATTTTTCTGACATGATTTTATGGGTAATCAAAGCCTTTAAAACGGATGCTGGTTTGTTGGCAGATTACCAAGAAAAGTACCAATTTATTTTGGTAGATGAATACCAAGATACCAGTGGGTCACAAAATGATTTGTTAAAATTATTGCTCAACTATTGGGAGGTACCAAATGTGTTCGCGGTGGGTGACGACGACCAATCTATCTATCGTTTTCAAGGTGCCAATATTGAGAACATCCAACAGTTTGTTGACAGTTACGCGCAATATGTAAAAGTGATAACTCTTGAAGACAATTACCGCTCTACACAAAGTATTTTAGATGCCTCAAGGAAACTCATTAGTAGGAACACGCAGCGTATTTCTCATGAAAAAACCTTGTATGCAAAGAATCCAGAACGCCAAGTATTACAGCACTTGCCAAAGGTTATTTCCTATTACAATCCTTTGCATGAATCGGCCAAAGTTTGTGCTGAAATTGTGAAAATTCATGCAGCAGGTACGCCCTTACATGAGATAGCTGTATTGTATAGAAACCATGCCCAAGCAGATGAAATGATTGCTTACCTCAAATCAAAAAACATGGAGGTAAATTCTAGAAAACGCATCAATATTTTAGAAGAACCCCTCATTAAAAAATTGCTTCGTGTGATGCAATTTGTGAGTGCAGAATCTGAAAAAGCTTTTAGTGGTGAATCTTATTTGTTTGAAATGTTACATTTCAAAGAATTCAATATTCCGTCTTTAGAAATAGCCCGTTTAAGTGTAAACATTGCTTCTAAAAACTTTAACGACCGCACAACGAGTTGGAGAGAAGAATTGAATAAACTGGCCAAGAAAAAGCAAAGTGATTTATTTGAATCATCTACCCAAGGGGCATTGTTCACGCACTTCAGCGAATCAATAGAAATGTTGATTAAAGATAGCCTGAACCAAACGCCTTTAGAAACCATTCATGAAATTATACGTGTATGTGGCTTCTTGGCAAGCGCATTAACACACGAGGAAAAAACATGGCAGATGGAAATGTTGCGCACCTTCTTTGATTTTATCAAATTAGAATGCCAAAAAAATCCAAACAACAAACTCAAACATCTTACACAAACAATTTTGTTGATGGAAGACAACCGTATTGCCTTGAGCGCTGAAAAAGTTATTTATAGCGAATCGGGGGTAAACTTTATTACGGCGCATAGCTCTAAAGGTTTGGAGTTTGATTATGTGTTTATGATTGGTTGCAACAGCAAACCTTGGGACGACGGAACACGCAATAGAACGTACAGCTTACCAGATAATATCTTTACCCTTGCAGGCGATGAAACAGAAGAAACTCGTCGTTTATTTTATGTGGCAATGACGCGTGCCAGGATTTCACTTCAAATGAGTTATGCCCGTCAAGACCTGAAATCAAAGGATCTTGAACCAAGTAAGTTTATTGCAGAAATAACAGAGGACAAATTAATTTTACCAGAGAACGTGGAGGCTAGTGCCGAAGAGTTACTTGAATTTGAATTATCTCCCATTGAAAACCATCAACAAGTTCAATTACCTACACATATTTTAGACAATGCCTTTACTGATAGTTTGCTAGAGAAATACAGTTTAAGTGTAACGCATTTAAATACGTACTTAAAATGTCCGGTGTCCTTTTATTTTAATAACTTCATTAAAGTACCAGCGCCTCGAAGTGCCAGCATGACCTTTGGTTCGGCCGTGCACTTTGCCCTTGAACAATTGTTTAAACGGATGAATGCCACAGAAACCAAATCCTTTGGCGATGAACAAAGTTTTTTACAAGACTTCAAGTGGTTTATGCGTAGAAACCAAGACAGTTTTACTGAAGCAGATTACAAACGTAGGGTAGAATATGGAGAAGAAATTTTGCCAAGGTATTACAGAGAATATATTGGCCAATGGAACAAAATTACCAGCGTTGAGAAATCATATAAAAATGTGTTGGTGAATGGCGTGCCCATAAATGGTAAATTAGATAAGATGGAGTTTGACGGCAATTTTGTTAATGTGGTAGATTATAAAACTGGTTCCTATAAAAATGCCAAAACCAAATTTGGTAGACCCAACCCAGAGGCAGTTGCTAAGGCCAAAGGTGATGAAAAAGAGCCTAAATTTGAGGACTTATTTGGTGGTGATTATTGGAGACAGGCCGTATTTTACAAACTTATCATGGACCATGATGCCACCAAAAAATGGGAAATGCGCAGCAGTGAATTCGACTTCGTAGAGCCCTTGGTTCAGCCCGGAGAAAACGGTGTGAACCAATATAAATTCCACAAAGAAAAAATTGAAATTATCGCGCAAGACCTCGAAACTGTGTCGCAGCAAATACAAGAGGTGTATGCAAAAATAAAAGCCAAACAATTTTCACCAGGATGCGGTAAAGCAGATTGTCATTGGTGCAATTTTACGGAAGACCATTACCAAACGGCCGGTCTGAACCAAGCACTGGAAGAAGGGGCAGATGAAGAAATTTGATTAGGCTAAAAACTCGTCGAAATCACGCTCTAATTCTATATACAAATCATAAAAGCGGTTAAACTCCTCGCGCAAGCCAATATGAGTTAACAACAATAAATGATTGGGTTGATCCATTTGTTCTAAATGGTTTTCATGTTGTTTAATTTCATGGCGCAATTCATCTATTACTTCACGCTGGCGAATAAACCTGTTTTGAAATTGCTCAACTTTTGCCATAATGGGCGAATGCACATACATTGGAATGGCGTGCTCTAGCCTACTTTGCATGTCTTTGAATTGTAATTTGGTTTGGTCAATTATTCTCAACCAGTTGTTGTGCTCGTTAAATAAGAGCGCTTGAGAGGCTGTTTGATTCATAAGATTGATTTTTGTAAGGCTAATCTAAAAAAAATATAATCAACTCAGTACTTGACATTTATCTTTTTTTTACGTAAAATGTAATTTTTACACCCTTGATAATCAATGAGGAGAAGATGCCTAAAATCAGGTAAAATCTTGTTTTTGCAGTGCAGGAATATCCTATTTTTGCCACACAAAATATTCAAGACATGACATACAGAATTGAACACGACACCATGGGTGAAGTGCAGGTACCTGCCGACAAATATTGGGGTGCACAAACCGAGCGTTCCAGAAACAATTTTAAAATTGGTCCAGAGGCGAGTATGCCAAAGGAAATTATCTATGCTTTTGCTTATTTGAAAAAAGCAGCTGCACATGCCAATATGGATTTAGGTGTTCTAAAAGCAGACAAATGCAAAATGATTTCTGATGTATGCGACGAAATATTAACAGGTGCCTTAGACCAAGAGTTTCCTTTGGTTATTTGGCAAACAGGTTCAGGAACACAAAGCAACATGAACGTGAATGAAGTGGTTGCCTACCGCGCCCATGTATTGAGTGGAGGTAAATTAACAGATGAGCAAAAAGTACTTCACCCAAATGATGATGTAAATAAATCGCAAAGTAGCAACGACACCTACCCTACTGCCATGCATATTGCCACCTACAAAATGGTAGCAGAAACAACGCTTCCAGGCATTCAATTATTAAGAGACACATTGGCCGCTAAAGCCAAAGAATTTCAAAATATTGTTAAAACAGGTAGAACCCACTTTATGGATGCTACACCACTTACACTTGGACAAGAGTTTGGTGGATATGTACAACAATTAGATAATGGCATGAGAGCGCTTAAAAATGCTTTAGAAATGGTTTCGGAGTTGGCATTAGGAGGAACAGCTGTAGGAACAGGATTAAATGCACCAAAGGGTTACGATGTTTTGGTGGCTAAAAAAATTGCTGAGTTCACCGGCTTACCATTTGTAACTGCTCCTAATAAGTTTGAAGCATTGGCAGCACATGATGCCATGGTTGAAATGAGTGGCGCTTTAAAGCGTGTGGCAGTAAGTATGATGAAAATTGCCAATGATATTCGCATGTTGTCTTCTGGACCAAGAAGTGGTATTGGCGAAATTGTGATACCAGACAATGAACCTGGTTCATCTATCATGCCTGGCAAGGTGAATCCAACTCAACCAGAAGCCATGACCATGGTTGCTGCTCAAGTTATGGGGAATGATGTTGCCGTATCCATTGGTGGTTCAAACGGACATTTTGAATTGAATGTATTTAAACCATTAATGGCAGCTAATGTATTGCAAAGTGCGCGTTTAATTGGTGATGCCTGCGTTTCGTTTAATGATAAATGTGCTGTAGGAATTGTTCCTAATCATGCCATTATTAACCGTCATTTAGAGAACTCTTTGATGTTGGTAACTGCATTGAATCCTCATATTGGTTATGAAAACGCAGCTAAAATTGCGAAAAAAGCGCATAAAGAAAATAAGACGTTAAGAGAAGCAGCTGTTGAGCTAGGATTGCTTACCAGCGAGCAATTCGACCAATGGGTTATTCCAGGAAACATGGTAGGAAATTTATAATATTCCTTTAGCAAAAAGAAAGAGGTTGTTTTCAAAAACAGCCTCTTTTTTTATGCATTCAAACGAATCAAAAATCCCATCCCATGGTGATTCACCAATTCAATGCGTTCATCTTCTTTCAAGTATTTACGCAGTTTTGAAATGTATACATCCATACTACGACCTGCAAAATAATCGTCGTTACCCCAAATTTTTGCCAGTAAAACTTCTCTTTTAATAAGGGTTCCAGGTTGCTGCAATAACATGGCCAACAGCATCCCTTCTTTGCGTGTAAGCCGAATGATTTGATCGCCTATACTCAACTCAAAATTCACTGGATGAAAATGATATTTTCCAATTACCTGTGGCTGAAGAATTGGATCAGGATTGCTTTTACGGTTTCTATTTAAAAAAACTTGAATGCGCAGCAACAGTTCTTCTAAGGAAAAAGGTTTCACCAAATAATCATCTGCCCCTGCTTTAAATCCTTGAATTTTATCTTCATTCATTCCCTTTGCTGTTAAAAGCAAAATGGGTACATGGGCATCATAATTTCTAATTTTTTCAGCCAATGAGAAACCATCCATTACAGGCATCATTACATCTAATAAACATATATCAGCTGGTACACGCACAAATGCTTTTAAGGCATCAGCTCCGTTCACACATAGACGAACTGAGTAACCATGTTGTTCTAATCCTTCTTTGAGCACAAAACCCAATTGAGGATCGTCTTCGGCAAGTAGTATTTTAATTGGTTCAGCCATAATTAATGTAGGGGTAATTCAATGGTAAATGTACTTCCTTTTCCACTCTCACTGTTCACATATACTTTGCCTTTATGAGCTAATACCATTTGTTTCACATAAAATAAGCCTATTCCAAAACCTTTTACCGTATGAATATTGCCATATGGAACCCTAAAAAACCTATTGAAAATTGCTTTGTGGTATTTGGCAGGAATGCCTATACCATTATCTATTACTTGCAATAAAAAATGATGGTGTTCCAAATGTGTATGCACTTCTATTTTTTTAGGTTCAAGGCTATATTTCACTGCATTGTCTATGAGATTACCCACTACTTGCGCAAAATGAAAAGCATCAACATTTAGCTCGAGTTGGCCGCATTGCAAGTTTGTTTGTAACTGCTCTTTGTTAAGGTTATGCAATACAAAATATCTTTCGCAAACGGTCTGAACCAAAGTATCAATAGCCACAAGAGATTTTTCAATCTTAACGCCCTCACCTATTCCTAAAATTCGCTCCAATTGCATCTTTAATTTGGCAGATTCTTCTTTGATTATTCTAGAATAGATAAGAGCTTTTTCTGGGTGTTGGGTCAAATTACTTTCTATACCGCTCACAGACATGCCAATAGTTGTTAAAGGCGTTCTAATCTCATGCGCCATGTTATTAATAAAATCGCGCTGAATTTCGGAGAGGCGCTTTTGTTTGGTGATAACAAAAAAACTATAGGTAAAGAATATAAGAATGAGGAGTACCAATAAACTCAAATATATCCACAAGCCCATATCAGATAAAATACCTAACTCCATATGTGGGAAGTAGATGGTAAAATAATAATTATCAAATTTAAAGGGAGGGAATTTAAAGGTATTGGTAGCTTGGTTCCTTAGGTTGTCTTTGTAATAACCAC
>CAILJQ010000146.1 GCA_903834625.1 uncultured Bacteroidota bacterium | reverse complement strand
CAGCCAAGAAAAAGATAGGTTATAAAGTTATTCCGCCGTCTACGCTCAAGCAATGTCCGTTAATAAACGAAGCTGCTTCAGAACTTAAAAACACATAAGCATTCGCTATGTCTTGGGGTGTTCCCAATCTTTGCAAAGGTGTTTTTTCAATAATCCCATTGATTACTTTTTCAGGAACTGTTTTAATCATATCAGTAGCAATAAAACCTGGTGCAACAGCATTTACTGTAATGCCTTTTCTGCCCAACTCTTTTGCCCATACTTTGGTTACTCCTATCAAAGCACTTTTTGCCGCTACATAATTGCTCTGACCGTAATTACCATATAAAGCCACCACCGATGAAGTATTGATAATTCTTCCGCTACCGGCACTTACCATATAACCCGATACCGATTTGCTACAATTAAAAACACCTGTTAAATTTACATCTAATACCTTCTGCCAATCCTCTGGTGTTAACTTAGCCAAGGTAGCATCGCGTGTAATCCCTGCGTTGTTAATTAAGATATCTATTTTGCCAAAATCAGCCATCACTGCTTTCGCTGCCGCTTCTGTTGCTTCAAACGATGCTGTGTTCACCAAATAAAATGCTGCTTGTCCGCCATTGGCAATAATGCTGGCAACAGCCTCTTTACCTTTCTCCTCTTGTACATCCCAAATTACCACTTTAGCTCCTTCTTTTGAGAAGCTCTTCGCTGTTTCAAATCCAATACCCGACGCGCCACCGGTAACAATGGCAACTTTATCTAATAATACTCCCATAATTGTGTTTTTTCAAGGGGCGAATCAACAAAATTATTATTAGAATAAGGAAGCATGTGAGAAAATTTCAGTCGCAATTGCTGCTTTTCTCAAAACAACTGTTTCATGTGGTTTATTTACAGGGGGTTAACAAGGGGTATTTGTACCTGACTTTTGTCAACATACCCTTTAAATCACCTCTTTTGTAAGGAAGATTCAATAAGAGGTGTATCTATATAAAAGGTATGGTTTGGAATGTTTTGCCCTTCTAACAAATCAAACAATAAGTTTGCGGCCGATTTGCCCAACTCAAACCCCGATGTTTGAATATAAGGCATATCAAGGTTAAATAAGCGAGGCAAAAAGCCATCACTCATTACTATCAATTTCATTTCATGACGCAGGTCAATCTTCAATTGATGTACCTTCTTCATCACTCCTTCTAAAATTTCATCACTCATCAAAAACAACCCATCTGGCCTACGTGAGCTATTCCATAATTCCTCAAATATTTCTCCACCCTCAATACTGCTATGCGCAAAATGCACCATGCCCGAGCCTGTTGCTATTTGATGCTCCTTCAAAGCTCTGTTAAAACCACTCAACCTATCTTGGGTAATAGATAGCCTTTCATCACCCAATATGCCTGCCATGCGCTTGCATTGGGTATGCTTGCTCAATAAAAAATTAACAGCTTCATAAGCCGCGCGCTCTCCGGGTATGGTAATTTTATACGCCAGTGAATCATGAATAATTTTATCAAAAAATACTATTGGCCTACCTTCATACATCAATTCTTGGAAATGTTCAATGTCTGAACTCTCTTTGGTTAAACTTACCAAAATGCCCTCTACTCCTAGTCGTGCGCATATCTCTGCATTTTGTATCTCTCTATCTATATTGTCGTTTGAATGCAAAATCAAGAGGTTATACCCTTTTAAATGCGTTACTTCTTCAATCGCTTTAATCACATTAGGAAAGAAATACGTAGCTATCTCAGGTATAATCAAACCAATGGTTCCACTTTTTCCCTTTCTTAAATTAATGGCAGCAAAATTGGGTTTATAGCCAAGTTTATCGGCCAGTTGCTGAACAGATTCCTTTACCCTCGCACTCACATCAGGGTGGTCGCGCAATGCCCTTGATACAGTGCTTGGGTTAATGTTTAAATACCTGGCCAGGTCTTTTATGGTAACTCTGCTCATGTCCTTTTTATAACGGTTGTTTCCGTCAAATTTTAGGTTTCGGTTCGAACCAAAAAATGCGGAAAATTTGGTTGCATAAAATAGGAGAGTTTTTTAAATTATCCTCTCTAAAACAACTAATAATCACTTGTTTCTGAGCCAAAATTTGCGAAACTTATCCACAACAATCGTTTGCGCAATGGTTTGCATCGTTCGGCCTGAACCAAGTTATACCCTCTCACAATATTTTCGATTTAACAAACACAACTAAAATATGAGAAAAAACTACATGAAACTTTTGCTAAGTATGAGTTTAATCTTAGCATCATTTATTTCAATGGCTCAGACCAAAACCATCTCTGGCCAGGTGAAAGACGAAACAAACTCCCCTCTTCCGGGAGCTGTTGTTATGATCCAAGGCACTCAAATTGGCATCATGGCCGATGAAAACGGTAATTACAAACTGTCTTTCGATGCGGCTGGTATGGAATCTATTACAATAACTGCCACCATGGTAGGCTATGAAAAATCGAAAGCTACAGTGAGCAATTCTGCTGAACCTGTGGTTCAAAACTTTACCTTAAAACAAGACCAACTTGGTTTAAAAGAAATGGTGGTTACTGGCGTAAGTAATCCAAAATCTAAACTCGAATCAAGCGTTTCTATCTCATCTATTAGGGCAGAAAATATCAACCAAACTGCTCCTAGAACCACTGCTGAAATTTTCAGAGCTATCCCTGGTATTCGTTCAGAGGCTTCGGCCGGAGACGGTAACACAAACATCACCGTTCGTGGGGTGCCTATTTCTTCAGGTGGTTCAAAATACCTTCAATTACAAGAAGACGGTTTGCCTGTATTACAATTTGGAGATATCGCTTTTGCTACTGCAGATATCTTCTTAAGAGCAGACCAAAGCATTTCAAGAATCGAAGCCATTAGAGGAGGTTCTGCTTCTACCATGGCAAGCAACTCGCCTGCGGGTATCATTAACTTCATTAGCAAAACAGGTGAAGTAGAAGGTGGAAGTGTTGCCAATACTATGGGATTAGATTACCAAACATTCAGAACAGATTTTGATTATGGTAGCCCAATTAACAAAGACCTTAGCTTCCATATTGGAGGATTTTACCGCACCGGAGAAGGTGTAAGAACTGCTGGTTACAATGCCAACAATGGCGGACAATTCAAAGCAAGCCTTACACGCAAATACAAAAATGGATATGCCCGTGTTTACCTCAAATACTTAGATGATCGCGCTGCTGCATACATGCCTATGCCTATTGAAGTTTCTGGTACAAATGCATCTCCTACCTACAAATCACTTTCTAGCTTCGATGCTTTATATGGAACACTTCACTCACCTTACCTTCAACAAAATGTAGGATTTGGTAATAACGGCGAACTTCGTAGAGCTGATGTGGCAGACGGAATGCACCCAGTTTCAAAAGCTATTGGTGCAGAATTTAACTTCGATTTAGGCAATGGCTGGTCGCTTGAAAACAAAGGCAGATTCTCTATTAACAACGGAAGATTTATTGCTCCTTTTCCTGCAAATGTAGGTAGCACTGCAGATATGGTAACAGCCATGAGCAGCGCTATGGGCTGGACAATCACCAACCCTACTTTAACCTATGCAGATAACGGACAAGCCTTTACTGGCGACAAAGCCGCTATCATTCATATGTTCGATACCGAATTGCGTAACTTTAATTTGTTCGTTAACGACTTCAAACTCAAAAAACAATTGTCTGAAAAAGTAACTATCAATGCAGGTGTTTACAAATCAAACCAAACAGTTTCTATGGCTTGGTTGTGGAACTCATACTTAATGGATGTAAATGGCGATGGCGCAAGATTAATCAATGTTGATACTGGCGCCACACGTTTAACACACAATGGCCAATTTGCCTATGGTGTGCCTGCTTGGGGCAATTGCTGTACAAGAAGTTATGATACAAAATATGACATCACCGCTCCTTATGCAGGTGTTAGCTTTGAACTCAAAGACCTTTCTGTAGATGCTAGCTTCCGTTACGATATCGGAAATGTTACAGGTACCTTTGCAGGTGCCGCACAATCAACCTCTGATATGAACAATGATGGGGTAATTTCTGCCAATGAAATAAGTGTTTCATCTATCAATTATGCTGCATCTACTTCCGTAAACTATACTTATAACTACCTTTCTTATTCAGTGGGTGCAAACTATAAACTCAATGAAAACAGCGCAGTATTCGGAAGATACAGCACTGGAGCTTCTGCTAAAGCCGATCGTATTTTATTTAGCTCTTCTATCCTTGCTGGCGGAGATGCTCGTGCAACATACGATGAGATCGCTCAAGGTGAAGTAGGTTATAAATTACGTCATGCCAAAGGAGGTTTATTTGTGACCGGATTTTTTGCCAATGTAAATGAACAAGGCGGTTATGAAGCTACTACCCAAAAAATTATCGAAAACGATTACAAATCAATGGGTCTTGAGTTGGAAGGTACTTATGCCATAAACAAGAACTTCGACCTTCGCGGAAGTCTTACCTATACCAATGCTAAAATTTCTAGCGGTGCCAACAAAGACAAAACCCCAAGAAGACAAGCTCCATTTATCTATAACTTCTTTGCTAACTACAAAGTTGGCAAACATGCTGTAGGTTTAAACTTTATTGGTACTGCCAAATCGTATGCTCAAGACGACAACAAATTGGTAATGCCTGCTTACCTCATTACCAATGCGTATGTAAACTTTGGTATTGCTAAAAACTTAAGCCTTTCAGTTAATGGAAACAATTTGTTAAACACATTAGGTATTACAGAATCTGAAGAAGGTTCAATCACAGAAAACCAAACCAATATCATCAGAGCAAGGTCTATCATGGGTAGATCAATATCTGCTACTTTGCGTTTAACTTTCTAATAAAAATTCTGAAACTGTTCTGTTATAGAACAGCAGACGATGTATTGTTTTTTTTGGTAAAATTCCCGGGGAAATATGTTCCCCGGGATTTAATGTTTTAAAATTGCTACCACCATGTTAAACTTAAGTCAAACCGACCTTATCATCATTCTCGTATATGTTGCTGGTATCATCATTTATGGTATCCGCTCTGGAAAAAAAGCTACCTCAGAAGAATATTTCCTTGGCGGCAAATCAATGACCTGGCCTGTTATTGGCCTTTCTATGTTTGCAGCCAATATCTCTAGCAACTCATTGGTTGCCATTACTGGAGGAGCATACAACGGCGGTATTTCTGTGTTCAATTATGAATGGATGGCATCTGTGGTATTGGTTGTTTTTTGCGTGTTTATCCTTCCGTTCTATATCAAAACTGGCATCTACACCATGCCCGAATTTTTTGAAAGACGATTCGATTACCGCAGTCGATTTTACTTCTCTGTTATTACCCTCATTGGAAACATTTTTATTGATACCGCTGGAACCTTGTACGCAGGATATAAAACCATTTCTTTTTTCGCTGCAGACATAAACCCTTATTTAGTTATTGGTTCATTAGCCCTCTTTGCTGCATCTTATACGGTATTGGGAGGCTTGTCTTCTGTGATGAAAACAGAAGTAGTGAATACCCTCATCTTACTTTTTTCTGCTTGCGTTTTAGCCGTTATCGTTTTTTCAAATGCGGGAAGTTGGGAAGAAATAAAGGCCACTGCAAACCTCAAAGGCGATCATATGATGCACTTAGTTTTGCCCAACTCTAACAAAAGCATGCCTTGGCTCGGCCTATTGCTTGGCGTTCCATTACTTGGTTTTTACTTCTGGTGTAACAATCAGTTCATTGTTCAAAGAGCTTTGAGCGCAAAAAATATTGATGAAGGCAGAAAAGGAGCACTCTTTGCAGGATTATTAAAAATCCCTGTTTTATTCCTTCTTGTATTTCCCGGCATTATTGCCATTCAATTATTACCTGGCCTAAAAGATAGCAGCGAAGCCTATCCTACCCTATTGTATAAATATTTACCCCATGGATTAATTGGAATAACCATTGCAGGATTTTTAGCAGCAATGGCCTCTGCCGTAAGTGCTACACTTAACTCTGCCTCTACTTTGGTGAGCATGGATATCATCCAAAAATTCAATCCAAAAATTAGCTCAGATAACTTGGTTAAAAGCGGACAGATGGCCACCATCGTTTTTATGGTTATTGCTGTTTTATGGGCCCCACAAATTTCAAAATCAGAGTCGTTTATGGATTATATGCAAGGGGTTCTTGCACTAATTTCTCCTCCAGTGGTAGCCGTGTTTCTTGCGGGATTGTTTTCTAAACGCATTACCTCAAACGGCGCATTTGCCGGGTTAATAACTGGTTTCATCATGGGTGTAGGTTTTGTTATTTTGCAAATAACTGGTCAACAATGGGCCATTGATATTCCCTTTCTATTAAAGGCCCCACTTATCTTTTTTACCTGTTTTTCTGTTACTTGGTTGGTATCTCTTTTAGGAAAACCTAAGTCTGACAAAGAATTGGCGGGTTTAGTATATACTCTCAATTTATACAAAGAAGAAACCATTGAGATGAAGGGTTTAAGTTGGTACAACAATTACAGAATTTTGAGTGTCTTACTTTTGTTTATCACTTTTGTAGTGGTTTATATTTATAGATAATGCTTATTACCCCTTATCATACCGCCTTATCTGTATTATCAAAAGCCTCTACACCTTTTGGCTTTTTGGCAAGTGAAAAACCCCAAGATAATTATGCCAGAATATGGACTAGGGATGGCGTAATATGTGGCCTTGCGGCCCTCGCCTCTGGAGAACTCGAGCTCATTCAAACTTTTGAAAATACTCTCATAACCATTTTTAAAAACCAACACCCTACAGGGTATTTTCCTTCAAACTGTTCTCCCCATACAAATGAAGTGAGTTATGGCGGTGCTGTTGGCAGAGCAGACAACCCCAGTTGGGCCATTATAGGTTTGTGCTCTTTTATAGCATACAACCCAACAAGTGATTTAAAAACAAGGTTGCTCCCACAAGTTCAAAAAGCCCTTTGGGTAATGGATGCATGGGAATACAATGGAAAAAACCTAATGTATGTGCCATTAAGTGGTGACTGGGCCGACGAGTATTACCAACATGGTTATATACTCTTTAACCAACTTTTACGCGTATGGGCCCTTGAATTGGCAAGTAAAGTTTACCAAAATTTTTCTTGGGAGAAAAAGGCCCAATCTATCAGAAAAACCATTGAAGAAAACTTCCACCAACTTTCTCTATCAGATAAACCTTATTGGCCATTATTAATTAGAGAAAAAGAAAAACTTCCAAGCAATTACTATATCCTAGGTTTCAACCCAGGCAGTGTATATACCCAATTTGATTTACAAGCAAACGCCCTGGCACTTTACCTAGAAATAGGTTCAAAAAAAATACAAGAAAACTTATTAAACTACCTACATAATTGGGTTCAAACCGAAAGAAAAATATTGCCTTCCTTTTTCCCTGCCATTCTTGAAAACCAACCAGAAATGCATGTACTTAGTAATAACTACGCCTATCATTTCAGAAACAAACCCAACGAGTTTCATAATGGCGGATTATGGCCTGTTTGGAATGGCTTCTTACTTGCAGCCATCAAAAAATATTCAGCCAGTGAACTGAGCCAAACACTTCTTTCACTTCTAGAAAAACATACCGAGAACAATTTTAATGAATGTTACAACGGTGAAACACAACAAGCTTGCGGTGTACCTTTCTGTACTTGGAGCGCCGCAGGTATCATTTTAGCAACGAAAGGATTTTATGAAAATTGATGTTCTTGCCATAGGTGAACTCCTTGCAGATTTTATAAGCAACGACTACACCAATTCTCTTGCCAATGCCCATGAGTTTACCATGTTCCAAGGTGGTAGTCCGGCTAACCTTTGCGCAAACCTTAAATTCTTAGGTAAAAATGCAGAGTTGGTTGCCACTGTGGGGAATGATAATATTGGGGCCTTTCTCATCCAATCCCTTCAAAAAATAGGCTTAGGCTCAACTTATATTCACCAAATACATGGCATTCCAACCTCCTTGGTTTTGGTAGGTAAAAGCTTGAATACACCAGATTTCATTGCCTATAGAATGGCAGATACTTATATTGAACACATATCTGAAACGCTGTTAATGCATGCACAAATTGTACATACAAGTGCCTTTGCACTGAGCAAAAACCCTGCACAACAACACATCCTTCAAGCTCTCAATATTGCCAAATCTTTAGGTAATCAAGTGTCGTGCGACTGGAATTTTGCACCTGAAATTTGGAGTCCTAGTAATGGTCAAAATATTTTTGAAAAACTCTGTGCTTTGCATCCCTTGTTAAAATTAAGTCTCGATGATTTTAAAAGGTTCACTAAAAACGATGAAGCAACTGCTGAACAAGCCATAAACTATTTGTCTCAATTCCATACTACCCTTACATGTCTTACATGCGGTTCAGAGGGTGTTTGGTATACCGATCACGAAAAAGGTTGGCATAAACAAGATGCCAAACCCGTTTCTGTGGTAGACGCAACAGGTGCTGGAGATGCCTTTTGGGCAGGGTTTCTCGCCGAGTTCACACATAGCAATAACATACATTCCTCGGTAAGTAATGGAATAAATTTAGCAGCACAAAAAATTCAACAACTAGGCCCATTGTATCTGTAAAATTTAGGTTCGAACCTAAAATTGATTTGATTTGTCTACTTGCGAAATGGCTTACAGGGTATATTGCCCATAATAATTTACCAAATGAGCCATTTGATTCTTGTTATTGAAGACGACTTTAGGATGCGTGAAGTTCTTACCGAAGCGTTAGCAATTGATGGGTATAGAATAGAATGTGCTGAAAATGGAGAAATAGGCCTGCAGAAAATATTTGACCTTAAACCCGACCTAGTTCTTTGCGATATTGGTTTGCCAATATTAGATGGACTTTCTTTAATTGATAAGTTGCGTAAACGCCCCGAATTTGATAGTCTTCCCTTTATTATCATTACAGCCCTAGACCCTCAAATACATATGAGAAAGGGCATGAATTTAGGAGCAGATGATTACCTTTCAAAGCCATTCTCCATTACAGAACTATTAACAACCGTTAAAGCAAGGTTGAACCGAATTCAAAGCATTCGAAGATCGGCAGAAGGAAATGTCCAAAAAGAAGTGTCTATAAACCATTTATTAACCTTGCTAACACCTTCTGAATTAGGTATCATCAAACTTATTGCCTCGGGTAACACCTCTATTGATATTGCTCAAAAACTTCAATTAAGTGTCAAAACTGTTGAAAATCACAGGCACAATATGGCCTTTAAACTCGATTTAAAAGGTAAAAACTCCTTACTTCATTTTGCACTTTCCAACAAAAGAAACATACAAAGCTATAGAGGGTAACACCCATATAGCTTAATTGTTCACACCATAGATTTGCTTCATGCAGGCAAATATTTTAATCATTGAAGACGACCCTATCATTTTAGAAAATCTCTATGACTTGCTTTCAGTGTATGGTTACCACCCTGAAGCCTTTAATAATGCGGAGAGCGCCATTTTAAGGTACAATGAAAAAAGATTCGACCTTGTTATTTGCGACCACCATTTAGGGGATGCAACTGGTATTGATGTCCTCAAAAATATCCGTGCAGAAAAACCCGAAATGTATGTTCCATTTGTAATGATAACTGCAAATGATGATAAGGTTCTTTACAGAACTGCCATGAATTTGGGTGCAGATGACTTTATCCTCAAACCCTTTCGTTCAGTTGACTTAATAGAATCCATAGAAAGGCAATTAGAAAAAGTAAATTTCTGGAGAAGTAGATTAGAAGCATTGGCCAATTTCCCACATGAAAATCCAAATCCAGTTGTAAGACTAGAAAACACACTTTTCTCTATACAGTTTAGCAACCCTGCCTTTAGTAAAAAATACGAATCTATGGATGATGAGATTAAGACCAAATTGCATCATTTTTTGGAAGAAAAAACGAAAAGCGCTATCGATAACAGAACCATTTGTGTTCACCTATTTCAATCTCGAACCAAATTTTTCAATGTTACATTTGCCCCGCAAGTTGCTAAAGGTTATACCAATATTTATTTCAGTGATATTACCCAATTGGTGTCAGCTGAAAATACATTACGTAAAACAGAGTCTTTCTATAAAGAGATTTTAGACAATATTCCTGCTGATATTGCGGTTTTTGACAAGGATAAAAAGTACCTATACGTGAATCCTAATGGGATAAAAGACCCTGAATTGCGTGAATGGATAGTTGGTAAAACTGACGAAGATTATATTCAGAGAAGAAACATCATAAATAAAGAAGTTTTCAAAGATAGATATGTTGCCTTTGATAGGGCTAAAAACACCCTTACTGATACCATTTGGATTGATGAACATAAAACCAAAGAAGGTCTCATAAAACACGTACTTAGAAAATTCCACCCAGTTAAATCTGAAACCGGTGAAGCATCAATAATCATTGGATATGGCGTTGATATCACAGAGAGAATACAAACAGAAAAAGAATTAGAAAAAAGCAGAACAAGATACAAAGTTCTATTTGATAGTAACCCACAAATGGTATTTATCGTCAATACAAAAGGTATTGTGGTAGATATTAACAACGCTGGTATCAAGCAATTAGGTTATAGTGAAGAGGAGTTGTTAGGAAACTCCGTTTTAGGTGTATTCCCGCAAGAAAATCATGAGGCGGTAATAAACACGCTGAAAACTTGTTTTGCAAACCCTCAATTACAACATGAATGGGAAACGGTTAAACTTACCAAAAATGCAAACAGAATGCATGTATATGAGGTAGCAAAATGCATTTCCATTAAAGGTCAGAAAGAAAAGCTTCTACTCATTGTTTGTACTGATATAACAGAAAAAAAGAACAATGAAATATTATTAAAAGAAACCAATGAACTGAACCAAATGCTAATCGCTGAAATGCCAGTGCCAGTAGCCATTGTAAGTAAGGGAATTATTACCCAATACAACAAATCTTTTCACAATCTCTTTGGTTATAATGAAGAAGAATTGTTGAGCAAAAGCCTCTTAGATATTACTAAAGCTGAGTTTGTAGACACGCTCATCAAGAAAATAGAAGAAAGATATAAAAACCCTGAAAAAGTAATGACGTGTGAAGTAGAGATGTATACCAAACAATTTGAAACACGTAATATCGTCATCAATGGAACTTTATTCAATGATAAGGGTGAAACATATACCCTAGCAGTTTTTACTGATATCACTGAAATTAGACAAGCCCAAATCAGAAAAAGAGCGGCTGAGATACTTTCTAAAACCATTTTAAACTCAAGTCTTGATGCCGTAATTATGGTAAATAATAACGGAAATGTATTAGACTGGAACTACCAAGCAGAAAGCATTTTTGGCTATAAAAAAGAAGAAGTATTAAACAACCATATCATAGATTTTATTGCCCCACACCAATTAAGGCCCATATACAAGGCCACAATGAATATGTTTCTTAAATCTGGAAAAGGCAAGGCAATAAATAACTTGGTGGAGATTAATACAATGAACAAAAAGGGTGAAATCATTCCTATAGAACTATTCATTGTGGTAATTAACATGAACGGAAGCAATGTATTTACAGGTTTCTTAAGAAATATTACTGCCAGAAAGGAATCAGAAAATCACTTGAAGTTACTGGCAAATGAATTGGGTCAACAAAATGAAGAACTCAGACGTTTTGCCTACATAACCTCGCATGACTTAAGAGCGCCGGTAATAAACCTAAACTCCCTACTCTCGCATTATGATGCGGAGAATCCAGCATCAGAATTAAACGTAGAAATAATCAACAGGTTTAAAACATCCTCAAAAAGGATTTATGATACCTTAAGCGACCTCTTGGAGGTTACTCGTATCAAAGATAAAACAGCAACAGAGAGGCAAACTTTGGTAAGCCCACTTAAAGTATTTACCAATTGTTTAAACGACAATGACCAAGAAATCAAAAAAATTAATGCCGAGCTTACTTATGAATTTGAAGGACCGGAGTCAATTTTAACAAATGCATCTGTACTCAATAGCGTTTTTACAAACCTTATTACAAATGCTGTGAAATACCGATCTCCCAAAAGAAATCTCTCTATAAATTGTACAGCATCTATGGTCAAAAACGAATACACTATTCGTTTTCAAGACAATGGATTGGGAATGGACTTAACCAAAAACAAGAACAAGCTATTTACCCTATACCAAAGATTCCACAACCACGTAGAAGGAAAAGGCTTAGGCTTATACCTTGTAAAATCACAACTAGAGAGCCTCGGAGGAAAACTAAACATAGAGAGTGAATTAGATAAAGGAACAACCTTTATTATTTCAATACCACTAAAAGAAAATTAATACATAACAAAAATGAAAAATATTCTACTCATCGACGATGATGAAACAACCAATTTTTTAACAAGAATTACCATTAAAAAAACCAATTTAGGCAATGTAATACACGAATGTCTGAATGGTAAGGAAGGCGTAGAATTCTTTGAAGAAATCAACCATAAACCAGATGCAATAACGCCAGATATTATTCTTCTAGATTTAAACATGCCTATCCTAGATGGTTGGCAGTTTTTGGATGAATTCAAACAATTCAACTCAACAGCTCAAATATATATTATGAGTTCATCTAATTACCCTGAAGACATTCAAAATGCTTCAAATTATCCTTTAGTAAAAGGGTATATCGTAAAGCCACTCACAACAGAAAAAGCCATTGAATTGTTAATAGACTAATCATTTTATTAAAACTTTTCCATTATAGCCTATAAGCAAAAGAGCCCTCAATCTTTCGATTGAGGGCTCTTTTTATGTGTTCTTGATTCAGATTAGTTCGACTTCTGAACTTTGAAGGTCTTAACCTCGCCATTCATGCTTACTTGAACCAAATACATTCCGCTTGATAACATTCCCATGTTTTCAATATTGATGTATTGTACGCCTTTAACAACCTCTTTATCGCTTACAAAGATGCTACGACCCATAAGGTCTTTCACTTCAATGCTCACTTTGGTGTCTTCTTGTACGCTTACAAAAATACCAGCTTCAGTATTAAATGGATTTGGATACAAGCTAATAGCATCTTCATTGTTTGAACCTAAGATTGCTACTTTGCTGTACTCAGAATTTCCATCAAAATCAACTTGCTTCAAGCGATAGTATACATCACCAGTTGTAGTGTTCAATACAGAAGCATCTACAAATGAATAAGTATGTACGCTAGCAGATGAACCTGCACCTTTTACAAAACCTATGCTTACAAAGTTTTCGCCATCAAACGAACGCTCAACTTCAAATCCTTTGTTGTTAAGTTCTGAACCAGTAGCCCAATTCAACATAGCATCTTTACCAGACGATTTAGCTGTAAACGACAACCAGGTTACAGGCAATGTACCATTTGAACCAACACCCATTGGGTAAAGGTCTACAATACCAGCCATTGTTCTAGTGTATGGACCAGTTCCAGCAGCTGCACCAGCTGCATTAGCCATCCAACCAGTAGTTGTAAATCTAGCAACATAAGATGAAGCTCTGGTGAAACCAGATAACTCTTGGCTAGCATTCCATTGGAAAGTAACACTTAAGTTAGAACCACCACTTACAGCTTCCTCAATTATCCAGTTTGCAGCTACTGCATTAGTAGTGTAAGCTGAACCAGAAGGAGTATTACCGGTATAGGTAGGATATGCTCCATTAATTACGCGAGCGCTATAGTTATCTGCACTACCAGTATTGTTAACAGTTACCGGACTGTAGTCTGAGCTTGTACCCACAGGGAATACAAATGCACCTGTTCTACCACCAGTACCAATATTGTTCATTGTTAAACTTCCAGTGCCATTAGTTACAACATAGTTGTTTGCACTATTTCCAAGAATTCTACCAGTGTTACCAATGGTTAATCCGTTGTTGTCTAACTGAACTTTACCATTAGTTAATTGTAAAGTATCTACCACAGTTAATGGAGCACTTATTTTAACACCTGTTGCATTGTTAACAGCCACCTTATTATAGGTACCGCCATTCATGGTTTGTTGTGTTGAACCAGCAAAACTAATCCAACCTGTGCTACCACTGATGGTACCATTGTTTAACAAGTTACCAAAGATATTCAAGTTAGATGCTGCACCAGACAAGGTAATGGTTGCTGCACTTTCTACAGTTAAACCTTTCATGTTAACTGAACCAGCTACTGCAGGCATGTTAATGGCACTGTTAGGAATAACTACGTCAACAGATGAAGTAGGTACGTTGCTACAACCCCAGTTGCTTGCAGTAGTCCAGCTTGTGCTAGTAACACCACTCCATAAACCAGGAGTTTGAACAACTACAGGAACCACACTGCTAAAGGCAACGTTACAAGGGTTAGTTAATGCACAACGGATATTTCCACCATTATATGTAGCAGGAATATTAGTAATATTTAATGTACTTGTTGTTGCACCAGTAATGTTAGTATAACCACTTCCAATGTCAATTTGCCATTGGAAAGTAGTAGCACCAGTTGCAGCCATGCTAAGTGTTACAGTTGATCCTGCACATACATTCACAGATGTTGGTGTAGGCTGAGTGGTAATAGTAATCGGACCACTTACAGTTAAAGATACTGTATCAGTTGTTCTGGTTCCACAATTACCAGCAATAATTGCGCGGTAAGTGGTTCCACTCATAACTGTTTGGATATTGGTACGAATAAGTGCAGAACTTGTGGCACCAGCAATGGTTGTAAATCCTGAACCAGTGTTTTCTTCCCACTGCCATGTCAATCCAGATCCAGATGCTGCAGTGCTAAACGTTACGTTATCACCTAAACAACCAGCTCTGTTGCTTGGTTGGGTAGTAATGTTTGTTTGAACACCCATAGTTAAGGTAGCTTCATTAGAATTAGCAGTACCCGTAGCATTGGTGATTGAACAACGGTATCTGTTACCATTAAATGTTGCGTTCAAACCGTTAACAACCAATGTGCTGGTAGTTGCACCAGTAATGTTTGTAAAACCTGAACCTGTGTTTACTTGCCATTGGTAAGTTAAACCTGTACCAGTTGCAGCTACAGTAAATGTTGCTGAATCACCGTTACACTTGGTTTGGCTTGCTGGTTGACCAGTAATGTTCAAGAAAGTTGTTAATGGGTTAGTAGCATCTGTTAAAGTCCAAGCAGCACTGCTGTCTGTTATACCTAATGCAGAAACAATGAAACGTGCACTATCAACTGTACTGGTAGAGTTAACTATCCATGAACTTGAACCACCATAGTTTGCTTGTCTCAAGTTAGTTTGTGAACTAACATTTCCAATCATGTATGGTTTGTAATGTAAATCTAGGTTGTATAATAAACCTGTTCCCGACAAGTTAACATTAGCGTTAGCATTAATAGCAACACCTAATGCACCTTGTGTGTTTGGTCCTTGACCAGTGTAGTACCTAATAGATGAAGAGTTAGGTAATGAACTGGTAGCATCCCAAGTAATCTTAGCAACAGAGTCAGCACCTAATATAAAGTGTTGAACGCTTCCTAAAACTGGAATAGCTGGAACTGCAGTAGCCAAAGGAGCCAATACACCGTTACCAGGAGTAACCTCATGTGCACCAATATCTGGAACACCAGCAGTTACGTTTGCTGGGCGACTTAAACCATTGATATCTGTTGGAACATTAGCATCATGGATTGCACGACCATTGATTAACCATACAGTAGTATCGTTAGGATTTGGCGTTAAGTTAGCGTTTGAAGTAAATGGTGCACGGTAAGAAACTGAATTACGGTCAATTGTCAAGTAAGTAGTTTTATGTGCAGCCAAAGTTCTTGCAGCAGCTGAATAAATTGGTGTTGTTGATGTGGTTGAGAAATACAAGTTGTTGTTTGTATTTACCTGTGTAACAAGAGGAGGAGTTGTAGACCAATAGAATGAATAGGTGGTAGCACTATAGAAAATATTATTCAATATTCTCAAGTTGCTATTACCTGTAGCATTCAAATAAGTGTAGTTAGAACCTGCATGAACAGTATTATTCAAAATATAATAGTTATTGGTAATACTACCGCCAATTGCCCAATAGATAAAGGCAGAAGCGCCATTAATCACATTGTTTCTTACAATAGCAGGATTAGCCAAAGAGTTT
>CAILJQ010000145.1 GCA_903834625.1 uncultured Bacteroidota bacterium | reverse complement strand
TTTCTTGGGAAGTTATGCCCAAAACAAATACAATTTTATTCCTGAAGATAGGCAAACAACCTTTGGTACTGTAAACCGCGCGTATCAATTAACCATCTATTTTGATGGAGCAGATTTAATGGAATACCAAACGGCAACAGGCGCGGTAACATTGGCCTATAACCCGCATCCACGTACCCAACTGAAACTCCTAGCTTCAAGTTTTTATTCAAATGAAAACGAATTATTCACTGTAGAGGGTGCCTATCGTTTAAGTGATATTGAAACCGATTTAGGTTCAGACAATTTTTCAAAAGCCCGCAACCTAAGAGGGGTAGGTTACTTCATTAACAATGCCCGAAATTCAATTATTGCTCAAGTAAATAACGTGGGTCACCGTGGTTACCATACCATAGGCAAAAACAATTTACAATGGGGCGCATTTGTACAAACAGAAAACATCAAAGACAAATTGCATGAATGGTATTACGACGATTCATCGGGTTTTTCAAGACCCAAGCTTGATACCTCAGGAAACTTTAACCTCAACTCCTATTTAAGCACACGCTTGCAAATAAGCTCATTTAGAATGAATGGATATGTGCAGAATTCAACAATGGTAAATAAAGCCTATAATGCCAGTATTACCTATGGTGTTAGGGCAAACTATTGGAGTTATAATAACCAAACTGTTATTAGTCCACGCATACAATTTGGGTTCGAACCGAATAAAAAACACAACCGCTTGGTGAAGGATAAGGTGATTGAGGGAAAACCTAGAAAAGACTGGATGATAAAGGCGGCATATGGTTGGTATTATCAACCTCCATTCTACAGAGAATTGAGAGATTTTGACGGCGTGTTAAATCCAAACATTAAGGCACAAAGGGCCATACATTATGTTTTGGGAGGTGACGTAAATTTTAGGGCTTGGAACCGCCCATTTAAATTTGTTACCGAGGCTTATTACAAACAACTCGATTTCCTTATCCCATACGAAATAGACAATGTACGCATCAGGTATTTTGCCAATAACAACAGCAGTGGTTATGCAACTGGAATTGATTTTAGGGTGAACGGAGAGTTTGTTAAAGGAGCTGAAAGTTGGGCGAGTGTGAGCTTCTTAAAAACACAAGAAAAAATTACTGGTGCCACCAATGCATTAGGCGAACCTATTACTCCCAGTTATGTAGCCAGACCTACCGATCAACGTTTTACCTTTGCCATTTTCTTTCAAGATTACCTGAGGAGAAACCCCAAATTGCGCATGAGTTTAAACATGGTATTTGGTAGTGGCTTGCCATTTGGCGTGCCAGATAGAAATCGTTACAATGACGTATATCGTATTCCTAGCTACCGCAGGTTAGACATAGGTTTGAACCGAGTATTGATTGCAGAAAATACCAAAACACGCGATAATTTTTGGAAGAAAAACTTTAAATCTGCTTGGGTTGGATTGGAGGTATTTAACCTTTTGGGGGTAAACAATACCATTAGTTATATTTGGATAGAAGACGTAAGTGCCAATAGATACGCAGTGCCTAATTACCTTACCAACCGAAGAATCAATCTGAGGATTCAAATGAAATTTTAGTAAACGCAAAATGACGATTGAAAAAAAACCAGGCGCTGCGTTTAACAAAAGTCTTTGGGTGAAAATTTTCTCCTTGGCCCTGCCCTACCAAAGTAAATTTTACACAGCTGTATTCCTTACTTTATCCATGGCAATTTTGGGACCTATCCGACCGCGTTTGATACAACATGGTTTAGATGAATATGTGGCCAAAAGTGATGCAGAAGGATTGCTGTATTTTAGTTTGCTCATTTTATTCTTGCTCATTTTACAATCTGTTATCCAATGGTGGAGCACCATCTTAGCAAACTTTTTAGGTCAGCAAATAATTTACGATTTACGCAATAAAGTATACAAACATTTAATGTCGTTGCGCTTAAAGTACTTCGACCAAACTCCTGTTGGAACCCTTGTTACACGAAGCATTAGCGATATTGAAACCATTAGTGAAGTATTTAGTGAAGGGCTAATTAACATAGCCGGCGATATCCTTCAAATTGTTATTTTACTTATACTCATGTTTGGTACACATGTTAAGCTTTCATTGGTATGTTTATCTGTATTGCCCTTATTGTTTTACAGTGGCTATTTGTTTAAAGAATCTATCAAAAACAGTTTTGAAGATGTACGTAACCAAGTAGCTAAGCTCAACACCTTTGTGCAAGAGCATCTCAGTGGCATGCAAATAGTGCAACTTTTTAGCAGAGAAGATCGCGAGTACCAGCAATTCAAAGAGATCAATCTTGCACACCGCGATGCCAATATTCGTTCGGTGTTTTACTATTCGGTTTTCTTTCCAGTGGTAGAAGTATTGTCGGCCATAAGCATTGGTTTATTGGTTTGGTATGGCGCCAAAGAAGTAATTAATGAGCAAATAACCATTGGCACATTGGTAGCATTTATCATGTACCTAAACCTTTTCTTCCGACCAATTAGGCAATTGGCAGATAGGTTCAACAATCTTCAAATGGGAATGATTGCCGGACAGAGGATTTTCACCTTATTAGAAGACCAAGAGTTTAAAGAAAAAGAAGGCGATAAAACCTTAGAAAACACAGAAGGAAATATAGAATTTAAAGATGTTTCTTTCTCTTATATACCTGAACAACCTGTTCTTAAAAATATTTCATTTTCTGTTGAAAAAGGAAAGACCATTGCATTGGTTGGGGCTACAGGAGCGGGAAAATCAAGCATCATTCAATTATTGAGCAGGTTTTATGAAATAGAATCTGGCACTATTATGCTAGATGGGGTAAATATTCAAGCATACACTTTACCCTCACTGAGAGGAAAAATAAGTGTGGTTATGCAAGATGTATTTTTATTTACGGGAACCATTTTAGAAAACATCCAACTTTACAACAAAAACATCTCCTTAGAAACCGTTATTCAAACGGCAAAAAAGTTGGGAGCGCATGATTTCATTAGTAAAATGCCAGATGGATATTTTCAGAAAGTAACAGAAAGGGGAGCAAGTTTAAGTGTTGGTCAGCGACAGCTAATTTCCTTTGTTAGAGCCATGGTAACAAATCCTGCCATTTTAGTGCTTGATGAAGCCACCTCTAGCATTGATCATGAAACAGAAGAAATCATTCAACATGCCATTGAAAAAATGCGTGAAGGCAGGAGTAGCATTGTTATTGCGCACAGGTTAAGCACCATTGCCAATGCAGATGAAATTTTGGTATTAGACAAAGGTCAAATTGTAGAGCGCGGTACCCACCATGATCTATTGCAAAAGAGTGGATACTATAGAAATCTTTACGAACATCAATTTGAGATAAAAGCATAAAATTGGTTCGGTCTGAACCAATAAAAAAATAGGTTTTTTGGCCGCAACGCACAAGGGATATTTTACTATATTCGCAACAATAACCACATCTATAAACATGAATTTAACAGGAAAAACCGCCCTGGTTACAGGCGCCTCCAGAGGAATTGGTAAAGGTATTGCTGAAGCACTCGCCAAAGCCGGAGCCAATATTGCATTTACTTTTGTGAGTTCGGTAGAAAAAGCACGTGCTTTTGAAGAAGAACTTAACGCATTAGGCATCAAGGCAAAAGGATACCAAAGCAATGCAGCTGAATTTGCTGAAGCAGAAAAACTGGTGGATGAAATTGTGAAAGAATTTGGAACCTTAGATGTATTGGTTAACAATGCTGGTATTACCCGTGATACCTTAATGATGCGCATGAGCGAACAACAATGGGATGACGTGTTAGATACCAATTTAAAATCGGCATTTGCCATGACCAAAGCGGCCATGAAACCGATGATGAAAGCCAAAGCCGGTTCTATTATCAATATCACTTCTATTGTAGGAATAACAGGAAATGCGGGTCAAGCTAATTATGCTGCATCTAAAGCGGGTATGATAGGCCTAACCAAATCTGTAGCCAAAGAATTGGGTTCAAGAAACATTCGTTGTAATGCCATTGCACCTGGTTTTATTGAAACAGAGATGACGGAAACATTGAGTGATGAAGTGCGCGCAGAATGGGTAAAAGGTATTCCTTTGAAACGTGGAGGTAAACCTCAAGATGTTGCCAATTGTGTGCTGTTCTTAGCCTCCGATGCTTCTGCTTATATTAGCGGACAAACCATCAACGTATGCGGTGGCATGGTGATGTAAGCGCAATATAATTCATGCATTTTAACATAGCTTATCCATTTGTATGGTTTCTTGCTGGCTTGTTGCTTGCGGGCGGAGCTAGTTATGTACTTTACAAAAACAATCCCCTCAATTTCTCCAAACCATGGATGAACCGAGCCATCATGGCTTTAAGGTTTCTTCTATTATGGGTGATTTGTTTGTTGCTTTTAAAACCTATGATTAAATGGTTGAGCCACCAAACAGAAAAACCTATTTTGGTAGTTGCTATCGACAACAGCGAATCAATGGTTTTGGGAAAAGACAGTGCCGCTTTTAGAAAGGGTTTCAATCAACAACTTCAGCAATTTACGGAACAAGTATCAGAGCAATTTTTAGTAAAGACCTACACTTTTGGGTCAAATACGAACCTCAATAACAAACCGAATTTCACCGAAAAACTGAGCAATATTTCTGCGGCACTTACCGAAATGGAAGCAGAACAATACAACCTAAACCATGCGGCTACCCTACTTATAAGCGATGGAATCTACAACAGAGGAACAGACCCAAGTAATGTATGGCCTAAAGGAAAGTTATTGCATGTAATGGGATATGGAGACACCAGCATTAAAAAAGATGTCATTCTTCAGAAAGTAAGAAGCAACAACATTGTTTTTGCCGGTAATGATTTTGAGGTATGGGCAGATATAAAATCCTTTCTATATCCCGGTGAAAATTTAGATATCAGTATCCGCGAAAACGAAACCTTATTGGGTAACAACAAACTTCAAAGCACAGGGAACGCTTATTTTGGCTCAACCCGTTTTGTAGTGAGTGGTGCCAAAGAAGGCTTGCATACCTACACTCTTTCGGTAAAACCTTTAGCAAGCGAAAGCAATACCAAAAACAACAGCATCCAAATTCAAGTGAATGTGTTAAAGGCAAAACAAAAAATAGTATTGCTCTACCAAACACCTCACCCAGATATTGCTGCCATTAAAAACAGTTTATCAAGTAATGGCAGTTATGAATTGTTGGTGAAAAACTTGGCTGATTATAGAGATGAAGGCATACAAGATGCAGCGTTATTTATCTTACATCAAATTCCCGGACAAAGGGGAGAAGGTGTTAGGTTAGTAGATCGATTGCAAAAAAACAACATGCCTGTGATGCACATTGTTGGCAGACAAAGTGGATTGAGCTATTTATCGGCAACAGGTTTGTTAAAAATTAATGGAAGTGCCCAAAATGCCAATGAATCGCAGGGTTGGTTGAACGAGAATTTTAGCTTGTTTCAAGTGAATAAAGACTTTCAAGAAAACATTCAAAAGTTCTCTCCCTTGTATACGCCTTATGGCAATTACCAAATTCCAACAGATGCACAGGTATTGCTTTTCCAACAAATAGGTTATGTAAAAACCAATAATCCTTTGTTGTTTTTCTGTACCCAAAAAGGAATCAATTATTCGGTGTTAACAGGCGAAGGTTTTTGGCGCTGGCGAATGCAAGATTATGCTTTAAACAAAAATCAAAACTTTAGTCATGAGTTGTTTTCACGCATCATTCAGTGGACAGCAGGCAAAAGTGATAAAAGCAAATTCAGGGTATATCCTTCAAAGAAGTTTTTTGATGAAAATGAACCAATATCTTTTGAAGCAGAGTTGTTCAATGATGTATATGAACGCATCAATACTCCAGAGATTTCACTTACGCTAAAGAATAAAAACAAAACATATCCTTATCAATTTAGTAAAACGGATAAAGCCTATGAATTGCCCATTGGAAGCCTTGCTCCAGGCACTTATACCTATGAGGCAAAAGTAACTGGAAGAGCCGATATTTTACCTAAAACAGGTACCATTTACGTACAAGCTTTACAAACAGAAGCCCTCTTAACCAGGGCAAATTTTAACTTATTAAGAAACCTTGCCTCCGAGGCAAATGGCAACTTTTATACAGACAAGGATTGGGAAAAATTAGGCAAGGATTTATTAAGCAACAACAACTTAAAACCTGTTATTTATGAAACCGAAGAACTCAAAGAATTGTTGAACCAAAAATGGATATTCTTTTTGTTGATAGGCTTCTTAAGTTTAGAATGGTTTATTCGTAAATGGAACGGATTTATTTAATCCAATTTCCCAGCTAATTTCAATTCAACCAAGGCTTCTAATTCTTCTATTCTTTTGCGCCAACTGTTGCTTTGGGCGCAGGCCAATCTTCGCTCTAACTTTACAGACGGATCTTCAGCCAATCCTTTTTTGATACCTTCAATAAAGGCCTCATGGGTATCTGCCAAATAAATTACCTCAGAGAAGGCGGCAATATCTTTGCTAAAATTACTTGAAATGCAAGGGATACCTGCTGCTAAAAATTCATTCACTTTTAAAGGGTAAATACCACTGGTTAGATTGTTACATTTATAAGGAATAATGGCCACCTTACTATGGCATAAATAGGCAGGTAAGGCTTCAATAGGTTGGGAACCCAAGAAATGCAGGTTTGGTATTTGGTTCAAACCGAAACGTTCTACATCTTCTTTCACATAAGTTCCAACAAATACAAGCTCATGTTGTGGAAATTCTTTGGTGATTCGAATTACCAAGTCATGGTCTAAACGCAAATCGCTGTAATGGCCCGTATAAATGATCACAGGTTTATCAAAACCCATCATGGCTTCAGGCTTATGTAAGTCTTTAAACAAGGCCCGCTCAAAGGTGCTAAAATCTGCTCCATTTGCTACCAAATGAACTTTTCTACCAGAAGCAGCTGCATGGCGTTCACATAAACGTGTAGAGGTTCCAATTGGTATGTCGCAATTTTTAATAGCTACTGCTTCTGCTGCCACCCCATGCCTAGCAATATAAGGCTCTTCACTCATCTCATCATTTGATTGGTAAACGCTTGCCAATGGAGGTATAGGAAAGTCTTTGGGTATAAATGGAACTTGAACAGGTAAGAAAGAATTGAAATATAAATAATCCTTTACTTGAAAATCTCGAATGACCTCTTTCATTGATTCAAGGACCAAGAAATTATTGTATCGGTTCAAAAAGTGATACAATTTGCCTTCTGGTAAAAAGTTTAAGGGCAGTGAAAGTCGAGGAGTTACTTGAATGAAAGAATAATCTTTGCCTTTCAATTCTTTGTATACATTGGTGGGTTTAAGAAAGCTCTTCTTCCGTTCTGAAAAACTAGGTAAGTTCCATACCTCAGGTAAATCCTTAAAGCTATAAGGCCTATCAAAATAAAACACCCTATTAGTTTTCGACCATTCTTTAGCCATTCCTATTGAAACCGAAGAAAGGGTACTGTCTGGACGAGTGATTCCAAACATAAATAAATCATAGGAAGGCAACATCAGCTTTTATGTTGGATAAATTGTTCTATTAAAAAATTAAGATGGTCTGCCCTACGCGACCAGTTATTAGAATTAGCGAGTTTCAACCTTTGTGAAATTCTAATCTCACTGTCTTCGTGCAAGGCTATTTCTATATTATTCAAAAACTCTTGGTAAGAGGAGGAAATATAAACTACTTCTGCAAAGCTATCTAAGTCGGGACTAAAATGCGTACTTACTACAGGTTTCCCCATAGCCAAGTATTCATTTAACTTCATTGGATAAACACTTTGGTTCAATTCATTACATAAATAAGGGATAATAGTTACATGAGCACATTTGATATAGGAAGGCATTGATTCATATCTTCTATTTCCTAAAATAATTAAATTAGGAATTTGCTCTAGACCATGGTATATCAAATCTTTTTCTTCGTAGGTACCAATAATTACCACTAAATATTGCGGATAGGTTTCGCAAACCAATTTCAACAATTTATAATCAATGCGAATAGAGCTAAGGTAACCGCAAAACATGATTACCTTGGTTTGCCCAATGTTTAACAAATCATAAGGCTTGGGAATCTCTTTGGTTCGGGCGTTTTCAAAGAAGGAATAATCTACCGCATTGGCAAAATAATGCATACGAGAAGACTGACGAAATAAGCGTTTAAATTGGTGTTTGGAGCTCACAAGAACCATATCTGTTTTAGCCAACAAATCCTCTTGAGCCTTTTCTCCATGCTTTTGCATGTATTTTGATAAGCGAATATCATGAACCACATAATAGATATTCATGAGGTTTTGAGCCTTAGAAATCTTTAGGGTGGGAATCATAACAGGGTTAAAATAATTGATGAAAATGTACTCTTTTATTTGGTACTTTTTCACCATGTTTTTGATACAACTCTTTACAATCCATGTATTGATGGCATTGAAAAAATCAAAAATAATTCCAGGCGGCAAAAAGTTAATGGGAATGGTTAGACCAGGTGTTGCCACCACAAAATTGGAGAAGCCTGTTTGAACAGTGAGAAATTGGTTCCGTCTGAACAAAATAGCTTTTAAGCGTTTGCGCACAGAGAAGTCCTCGTAACTCTTAAATAAATCCTTGATGGAAAATGGTCTATCAATAAAAAATACCCGATTGGTTTTACTCAATTCGCGGGCAATTGCCATGGAAGCGCCTGCCATGGGTTGATCCCAACGCATCAAAGAATAAATAATAATGGTTCTCTTTTCACTCATGATAGCTCGGTCATACCCTTGTTAAAACAAAACCTGCAGCGTGCCTCATAGGTATCTTTTTCACCAAGCATAATTAAGTCATCATTGCTGGTTTTCCTAAAAGAATGTATGGCCAAATCTCCACAAACTACGCAAATGGCATGTACTTTGGTCACATATTCAGCCACTGCCATTAGCTTTGGCATAATACCAAAGGGTTTACCTAAATAATCCATATCCAAACCTGCCACAATTACGCGAATTCCTTGTTCTGCCAACTTCTCGCATACATACAACAACTCATCGTCAAAAAATTGGGCTTCATCAATTCCTACCACAGTGGCATCATTGGCCATCAATAAAATATTTAAACTACTACTAACAGGTGTTGAAGGAACAGCATTTTCGTTATGAGACACTACTTTATTCTCATCATAACGCACATCTATCTGTGGTTTAAAAATTTCTATCTTTTGATTGGCAATCCTTGCCCGGTTCAAACGTCTGATTAATTCCTCTGTCTTACCCGAGAACATCGATCCACATACTACCTCAATCCAACCTTTTCTTTGGTGCGATGGATACCTCGGTTCTACAAACATTTGCTCGGTCATGGTGTTTTCTCTACTATGCTATTCTCCCTGCTAATATCTTAAAATGTTAATTAATCTTTAGTAAGATTGCTAAAATTTGTAGAAATAAAAGTGTTAGATATGAATTCACTGCAGTTGGTAAGCAAAATCCGGTCGAAAACCGAGGATTTATCACGTAATATCCAAGAATTGGTTATTGCCAATCAAGACTTTACGGGTATGGACAAAGAGTTATTGAAGAAGCAGTGCATAGATTTGTACGAATTATTACTCAAACTCAGAACAGAACCCGAGGTACTTGAAGAAAAAACCTATGTAAAACCAGCGATTCAACCAGCTGTAGTTAAAGTACAACCTACAGTAGAAGTTGAGCAAAAACCTTTGCCAGAAATAAAACCTGCCGTTGAGCCTGAACCAAGCCCAATGGAGGAAGCGCTACCAGTTTCTGTTGAGGCGAGCAATTTTCAAGATGTGATTAATTGGGCTGAAGTAAATGATGAGACCTTAGACACATTGGTTCAAAAAGTAGAAACTGCTCATATTTCAGAAAACGTGGTTGATGATTTACCCGAACCAATTATTGAGCACAAACCTGCCATAGAAACTATTCCAAATGGAGAAATTAATATTGGGAAGGCTGTTGAAAATAAGCGGATTCAGTACACGGTAATGCCAGATATTGCTGAACCTAAACCAAACCCCTTAAATGAAGCGATAAAGGACAAAGAACCTACCTACAATGAAAGGATTGCCATGACCAATCCACAAGTAACCATTCCATTGGTAGAGAAAACCATTGAAGCACCAATTGATAATATCAAATCAGCCATAAACCTCAACAAAAAGATTGCGTTTGTAAATGAATTGTTCAAAGAGAATGTGGTTGAGTATGCAAAAGCAATTGACCGTTTGAACAATGCTTCTGATTTAAATGATGCATTCCGTATTCAAAACGAACTCAAGCATCAATACAATTGGGAGAACACGAATGAGTTGGTGCAAGACCTAGAGAGATTAATTAAGCGAAGATTTGCTTAATGACCTAATTGCGCGGCAAAAATTTTAGCAAGGATTTCATCCAACTTTTTAATATCAGCAGGTAGGTTTACGTCTGTTGGATCCCATTTCCATTCCTGCAAGTTTACGCCATTACGAATTCGCACAAAGTGGGTTAACTCGCCTATTCTATACAAATTGCTATTACTTTGACGCAGTTGATCTACTGTGGCAAAAATAAATTGCGCCTCCTTTTCAGAAACGCTTTTGTATTCACTGTACTTCCCATTGAGGGTACTCTTTTGGAACAATTGACCATTATCCATTAAAATGTAGGTGTTGGTTCCTCCCGTTTTTTGGTTCATATAACCAAACTCTATGCGCTGCTCGGGAACACTTTCTAAGGTGTACTTTTTTGGACCACAAGAAACAACTTGGAGCATTAAAGCAAAAAGGTAAAATGGAAGTATATTTTTCATCTGGCTTGTTTCTTTCTAAAAGACAAATATAATACCAAAGCAAAGTGCCATTCAAAAAAAAGAGGCTGCCTCGAATGAGACAGCCTCTTTTCATATGTACATTTTTAGAAACTTAATCCCTTATGAGGGTAATTGAGCCTCTAACTGTTTGTTCGGTTTGACCTCTTAACCTGTATCTAAACACAAAGTAGTAGGTTCCTTCAGGATTTTCTTCACCTGTATTATTGGTTCTTCCGTTCCACATTACTTTAGGGTCGGTACTTTCAAATACTTGACCGCCCCAACGGTTCCAGATCTTCAAGTCATACAACTCATCTCCTTTGATCTTGATATTGAATACATCATTTACATTATCTCCAGTAGGAGTAAACACATTTGGTATGTCAAAATCAATTTGGAATGAATTGCTCACCATCTTACAAGCCGAATCATAACAATTCTCTAATCCAGCGGTATAAGCCCAAATACAAACGATGAAGTTACCTGTATCGTTTTTAAAGTCAACCTCACCCAAATGGAACATTGGATCAGATTTCGATGGCACAAAAACTTCAGTTCTTATAGATCCATCAGGATTGTAAACTCTCCACAAGAAACTTGAGGCCAATGAACTATCACTCTTATTCCATACAAAGTACTTAGGTAAACCTAAACTGTCAATAGACAAGTCGGCATCTGCGCGAACAGCTTCTATTTGAACCGTATCTTTAGATTCACAAGCAGGTGTATTAGGAATAAACCTTGTTGAGTGCATGACCAAATTGTATTTACCTGCTTGGTAGAACACATATTTAAATGCTGAATCTTGGTCGAAATTGGTTTTATATGCCGTATCTGATATGTTGGTGTAATCATTGTTGTATGCATACATCCTAAACTTGGTGATGGTATCCATATCTGAAAGGTTCTTCACCTTAAATACTTCACCCACGCAGACCTTGTCTTTAGATGTTTCCATTTCTACATGATATGGATTCTTCACATAAATCTTAATTGGTTTCTCTAAACCACCCACGGTATCAGGGATGATAATAGGTGGACAAGTAGCCAATACAGGAGGGTTCTTATCATAACCTACAGCAGTTAGGTAATAAATACCTTCTTTGTCGTATGTAATGGTAATGGTATCTGGGTTTTGAGTTACAATGGCATTGTAACCTCCATCCGACCTACCAGAACGTATCAAGGTAGAAGCGGTAGCACTAATAGCACCCGAATCATTTGGATAACTTACCACACGAACTGTATATGGAACGCAACCCAAGGTATCGGCTAATAGCTTAATTCTTGGACGAGGGCCTGAGATATAAATATCTCTGAAAGTGGTATCAAAACAGCCTTGGTTGGTTTCAATTACTTCTTGAACCCTATACCAACCATTCTTACGATATGGATAGAAAGGATCTTTTAAAGTTGACTTGTAATCATCTTTTCCAAAACCAGCATCACCAAACCACCATCTGCGTTCTTTTATTTGATCGCAAGGGAAACCCGTCATGGCAAAACAGCCATCAATGATGTATGAGGAGTCGAAGAATATGGTTGGATCACTACATGCAAATATACTTTGGCTCTTAAAATTAGCCACTGGTTTCACCACATCTAAGAACATAAAACAGGTATCAAAATAACCAACGGTATCTCTAGAGATCATAGATATTTTAAACTTACCTGGTTGGTTAAATTTATGTGATGGGTTCTTTCCTGTTGCATCAATAATACCATCCGATTCAAAATCCCAATAGATACGCTCAAAGAAATTCGTGTCTATCTTAATACAGAATTTATAAATATTAGGAGCTGTACCTTGTTGTTGGAATAACCAACCAGTAGGACAAGAATTATTTATAGTTGAATAGTATTTGGTCACATTTGGAAAGGTCTTGATTGAGTCGATAGGGTAACCTTGCATACCAATACCGTGCATATCAATAAAGCGCAACAAAGGTTCCATACCAGGTAACAATGGTCGAGATGGATTATATGCTCCACCAGAGAATGGGAACCAATAGCGAATTGAATCTACAAAGTTTACAGTTTGGCCTACACATAGAACACCATCAGAGAAGCCATCGCCTTCTTTCATGTAGAAGGTATCCATAACACCAATAACAATCTGACGACTAGCTGTATTCGCACACTCTGTAACTGTTACTACATTGTGCTGAACTTCTGTAATCTCATTTTTCTTCATTGGTGATCCTGGTCCAGCTGGCATCTCATAAGACGACATTTTATACTGGTGGTTTACTGGATGGAGGAAGAAAGCCGTATCAATTAAAATATTTACTTTCTTGATGGCAGCAGGTGGATATGCACGTGGCAAATCCCAACATTGGTAAATGGTATCCCATCTAACAGCTTTGTATACTCTTTGTCCAACCGGATATGGAATGGTTTGACTTAAGATTGTCCAAGGGAAAGTAGAGGTTTCAAACTCATACCTCACACGATTTAACGGATAGGTATTTTTCTCAAAGAATGCACTGTCCGTCATGTTACTTGGATCAAGGAAAACAAAGGTATCTTCTTCGTTGGTATAGAAAGAGTCAACCGTTACAATACCATCACCCCAATCCCATACATCGGCTAGGATGAAATCTTGTTTTTTGGTGGTTGCATCAAATTGAATGATATCACCTTTACCAAATAAACGACTCCATGGCTCACGGTATCCTCCATTAGGAGTAAACAATAATGGTGGCGGTGGAGCAGGATTTAATTGAATGAAGTTTTGTGTAGTATCCCACAAATAATCTTGACTAGGCAATCTACTTGGGTTACCATAAGCTGTATATCCGCCTACTTTACGGTAAGTAAAGCTTGCATCTAATGTAATAAAGTGGAAGAAGTTATGGTACCAAATGGTATCCGATAAACATGCTGGTGCGTTACATGCAAATGTTGCACAACCAGAACCTATAATTACCCCTACAGTTACAAAACCTTTAGGATCTTTAGGCATATTGGTATAGGCAGAAGGACCAGCTGGAATATAGTGTGTCCAGTTAACAGCTCCACTCGCACCAGTCCATGGATTTAATGGTGGGAAGTTTACGCTATTGAAGAATCCTGGGAAGGTGTTTCCTCCTGGGGTAATGGTATTTCCAGTCATTGGAGATGTACCATCCCATGAAACGAAACCATCCAAATCACATGGTGTATTATCGTTACGGTCTAAGATAGAGTCGTAGTTTAACAAGATAAATGTACGTTGGCTACAATCTGGATATGTACCAGGGTTACCCGCACTATTGTTAAATACAATTTGAGGATCACCACCACTAATACCATTTTTCAAACCAGGACATTCTTTTCCTTTTTTACCTAAACCATAAGCATCAACACCAACCAATGGCAATTGAACGGTA
>CAILJQ010000144.1 GCA_903834625.1 uncultured Bacteroidota bacterium | reverse complement strand
TGGCAATCATTTTTTGCTAACAGGCGATGCTGGGGGCTTAATTGATCCATTCACTGGAGAGGGAATAGGTAATGCTTTATATAGTGGTATGTTAGCCGCAAATCATATTGAACAATGTATCTCAAACAAACGTTTTGATGCAGCGTTTAACAAACAATATGACGAGGCTTTTTTCAGCAGGCAATGGGATGAACTTAAACTAAGTCATACCCTACAAAAATTATCTAAATACCCTTGGTTGTTTAATTTTATGGTAAACAAAGCAAGTAAAAACAGCACCCTCCGCGAAACCATTAGTTGTATGTTTGAAGATTTGGATATGCGCGCAAAACTTCGAAACCCACTATTTTATTTCAAATTGTTATTCAACGATTAGTTCTTTTTACATCCCATTTTTCATTTTTTGGTATTTTTTCTTGTTGGCTAAGTAGGCTTTGACTTGCTCAAAAAGTATTCATTTTTTTCTTTTTTGCTAATTTGTTATATTTATGCTTATTTAGTATATTCGTTTTAAATTGAAGGTATGGATAAGGATATCAAATGCCCCAGATGCGAGGCTTACCATGTTATTAAAAGTGGCGTACTTAAAGGAAGACAGCGTTTTAAATGTAAAGCGTGTGCCTACTTTTTTACAGTCAATAAAATTGGTAAACGTATAGACAATTATTATGTAACCAAAGCCCTTCAACTATACATCGAAGGCTTAAGCTACCGTGAGATAGAACGCCTTTTAGGCATAAGTCACGTTAGTGTTTTAAACTGGGTAAAACAATACGGTTTGAACCGACCAGAAAACAGTCAATACCACCCAACCTATAAAATTCTCAACCATCAAGAGCTGGTAGAATACATGAAAGACAAGGAAAACCTCAAGGGAGCAGGTTCTGTTATTACAGAATTGGGCGATAAATTCATGATGATTAAGTGGGAGCGTTTCCGAAGTTAATTATTGGTTCAGACCGAACCCATAAGCCTTACATCTATCGCCAATTATACATAAGTATGTTTATTTAACATTCAGCTATCCAAGAATTTTTTTTCAAGTTGCTCTTCTTCATCTTCGGTTTGCAAATCACTTAAAACGATAACCGCATGATGAAAACTATTTACACGCGCTCGCTCACACTAATTGTATTGCTGGCTTTAAGTGCCAGTAAACTACTCGCTCAAGGAGTAGAAGGTTACGGCTCTGGCATAAAAGTGCCTTTAGATTCGGCCGGACAAAAGTACATTCGTATTGCCAATTGGCATCAGTTCTGGATTCGTAGCACCGATAACAATCCTGGCTCCATGGTGAATGGAGAGGCCAGTTCGGGTCAAATCGATTTTGCTTTGCGTAGAAGCAGGTTTTTGTTCTACACCCAAATTAACCCAAAGTTTATGGTGCTAACACATTTTGGTATTAACAACCAAACCCTCATTGGAGGCGGTGCTTTGGGTCAGGCTGCCAATACAGGTGTTACTTCGCCTGATGGAAAAAAACCTCAAATCTTTATCCATGAGGCTACTGTTGAACATAAGGTCTATAAAGACTATTTAACCATTGGTGGTGGCTTACATTATTGGAAT
>CAILJQ010000143.1 GCA_903834625.1 uncultured Bacteroidota bacterium | reverse complement strand
TATACTCGGCTGGAGTCATTTTCTATACTTAGGGGTTTTGGGCATAAGACGATCCGTTGGCAATTTAGTTACACTTTCCCTGAAAATTTAGGATAAATTCTTATTTTGGTTCTGATTTACAAGTATGAAGAATAATTACCTCGTGTTATGTAACCCGGAATCGGGCAAAGGAAATGCTTCCAAAGTTTTGGCACTTTTTGAACAATTCTTATTGGAAAGAAATGTTGAGTACCAACTATTCCTTAAATCATACCCTCTAAGTATTGATGGATTTACCTCAATGGTTATCATTGGGGGTGATGGAACCTTAAACCATGTGTTGAATCATTTTGGATCAATCAAAATACCCATTGCCATTATAAAAGGAGGAACAGGAAATGATTACGCCACCCTGCATTTAGGCAAGGCCAAATTAGAAGAACAATTTGAAAATGCCTTGGCAGGAAATCCAATTTGGGTAGATGCAGGTATATGTAATGGAAAATTATTTATCAATGGGGCGGGCATTGGTTTTGATGGATGGGTTGTTAAGAGCAGTTTAGGCAAAAAACTCTTTACTGGCATGGCCGCATATTACAGTACCATCTTATCCTTGTTATTATTTTATAAAGAAAGTAAAGTACAAATAACCCATGCAAATGAACTCCTACAATCGAATATGTTCATGATGAGTATTGCCAAAGGTGTAACCTATGGTGGTGGGTTTAAAGTTGCTCCCATGGCCAAGGTTAACAATGGAGTTTTCGATATCATTACCATTCATAAAATTGGCTTATTTAACCGACTAAGGTATTTACCTGTAATTGAAAAAGGAAAGCACATGCACCTACCTTTTGTTCACCATATGCAAGGCACAAAGCTTTCCATAAAGGCAACCCACCCCCTTCAAGCACACCTTGATGGGGAATGGTTGGAAAGCAATGAATTTGAAGTTGAGCTTTTGCCTAACTATTATTTATTTAGAAGCAAAAACCTTTCTTAAATATATTAGTAAGCTACCACAAAGACTTGTCTTATCAGATATCCGTTGGTACTTATGCCTTCAAGAACATACCTTCCCGGACTTAAGTTTTCATGCAATTCTATTTGTTGTTCTCCTTTTCTGATCAAATAGTTTGAGCCCATTTCTCTTCCAAGCATATCTCTTATTTGGATGTCAATATTTTCTTTTGCGCTTTGGTTCAGACCGAAAATAAACTGACCATTATTTGGATTAGGATATACTTTCCAACTTAGCTCAGGATTGATTTGAGCCAAGCCAACAGGAGTTGCACAATTGCTATCATGTACCACACGTACAACTTTTGAAAACTGATGCGAGCAGCCCAAATTTGTGGTAGCAGTAAGCCGTATGGTAAAGGACCCTAAAGAAGTATATTTCTTTCCATAAACAGTTACGTTAAACGAATCCATTTTGCCATCACCAAAATCCCATTTAAATTGATTGATCCAACCTGCTCCATTTAAGGTTGACCCATTTACTAAATTGAAGTTTTGTTTACTAAAACATTGCACGGTATCATTGGTAGTGAAATACGCAACTGGACTTGGTTTACCTGCTTGTGTAACCTTTACCATGCTGGTATCTGAAACGGTTACACAACCTAAAGGACTAATGGCAACCATCACGGCTTCAAATGAACCTGTGTCTATGTATGTATGAAAAATATTTCTTATGGTGCTTTGATCACTTACCAAACCATCGCCAAAACTCCAATAAAACTGAGTACCTTTCACAGATGTGCTTGTAAAATTAAAACCAGATTGACAAGGGGTTGTTCTTACCTCGGTAACCGTAAAAGTAGCATCTGGGCCTGTTGAAGAATTTACCTGAACACTGTCTGAAAACTCTTTCTTACATCCGCCTTGAGCAGTAGCCATTAACTTAACTAATCTCTTGCCAGAACTCAAGAAAATAAAGCGAGGGTCTTTTTGGTTCGAATTTCCATCACCTGCAAAATCCCAAGCATAACTTGGAGCTGAGCCATCATCTGTGCTAATACTTGAAATAAAATCGACCATTGGACTGCAATTAGCCGGGAGTGATGCAAAAGAACCACTCAAATTATTGATATAAAAATATTGAATACTCGTGTCGGAGCAATTGATATCCAACGCTACAAAACGAACAAAATGCTGACCGGCGCTTAGGTTCAGATAGTTCACAGCAGTGCTATAGGTAGTAAAGGCACCAGAATCTAAGGCAAGCATAAAAGTGCTTCCACTTGTACTTTTATTGATAATGGTTCGGTTATTACTGCATGAATCACTCACAGTAATTTGAAAACTTGAAATTACACCTACTTGGGTTGCGATGGTATCTTCAAGGGCATCTTTGAAACATCTTCCTCCCGAGGTAACACGCAAATTAACATAGGTATTTCCTACAGATGAAAAAGTAACCTGAGGATTGCTAATAAGGCTATCATTTGCCAAACCATTGCTAAAGCGCCATTGGTAAGTATATGTTGGTCCGATATCAAAAGACTGAAATTGGTATTTGTTTAAACAATTGTTTGGTGTAGCCGTAAAAACAGCTGTTGGAGTTGTTGCAACGGTAATAGTTTTCTGACTAACAATTCCTCCATTTATGGTAAGTGTTACAACATAAACACCATCATTGGCATAAACATGCAATGGTGCTGTTAAACTGGAACTATCACCATCGCCAAAATCCCACTGGTAATTGGTAGCAAGTAAAGAAGAATCAATGAATTGAACCGATCTATTTGCACAACTATTTGTTATATAATCAAACTTAGACAATGGAATTGGCTGAACCAATACTTGAGCAGAGGATGAATCTATGCAGCCCAAAGAAGATGTTGTTATGAGCGTAACCATAAAGGTACCTGGTGAAGTATACCTCTTGTCAAAAACAGAACCACTTAATGAATCTTTTTGTCCATCACCAAAGGTCCACATGGTAGCGGCAATATAGCCAGGACCTAAGTGCTTACTTTCATTAATAAAATTGAAGCTATTTCCTACAATTATTTGAATTGGGTTATTAATTCTAAACGCTGCGGCAGGCCCGTACGCATTTGGCTGTACATAAACATCTTTTGATATGGTATGATAACATATGCCCAATTTGGCTGTTAGGGTAACCGTAAACCAACCTGTATCTGCAAAGCTTTTCACTGGATTTTGCAAGGGAGAAGTTGTTCCATCACCAAAATCCCAATCGTAAGTTAGTCCGGTCCCCCCTGTGGTACTATCAATAAATTGAAATCTATTACCACAAACTCCAGGCATTTGTGAAATAGAAAAATTGGCTTTGAGGCTGGTGGTACCTGCCCCCACAGTAACTGGTTGTTTAATAGTGGCACTACAACCACTACTTGAGGTAACTGTTACCGAAACAGAATCTAGTCCAGGCACTTTAAAATCGAAGGCTGGACTGATATCAAACGAACTATCTTTAACTGGTGAGCCAAACTTCCATATGGCACTATAGCCATTGTTATCTGAGGTGCTAGAGGTATTGGTAAAATTCACCACTTGATTGCAGGCACTTGGTGATCAAACAAAAGAGGCTGTAGGTGTAGAAATGAAGAAACCTTTTTCAGCAATGTCTACACATGAGCCATTTTCTGCCTTTACTTTTACAGAATGGTATCCTGTTGCTAAGCCATTTAATGAAATGGAAGTTGCAATAGGAGCAAAAACGCCGTTATCTATATTGTATGTATAAGTAGAACCAGGATTGCTGTTATTGGTTAAAATTCTATCATTGGTACAGAAATCGCTTCCTGGAGCTGATAAGGATAAACGAGCAATATTGGCCGTTGAAATAGGTTGTGCAGTGAAGCTGTGTAAGGAAGAACTTATTGGACATAACCCATACGAATTAACACTAACTGAAACTGTTTTCAACCCACCGGAATTGTAATATACTACTGGTATTTGGAAGGTTGAATCTGACCCTAATCCTCCTCCTAAGTTCCAGGCATAATTTAGGCCATAACCTCCAGGAGCACCAGCCAAGGTGTACTTGTTACCACAATCTTTTAAAGCAACCACACTGGTTAAAACAGGTGTTGTAGCCACGGTAAGCAATTGCGTTGAATAAACTGTATCATTTATAACAAGGTAAACACGGTATATACTGTCTTTACTATAAGTATGTACAGGATTAGGCAAAATGCTTGTATCTCCATCTCCAAAATACCATTTGTATTTAGCTGCTAGGCTTGATGAATCGCGGAAACTCACCGTTCTGCTACTGCATGTATTTCCTGAATAACCAAACTTTGAAATAACAACAGGAGTTACAACTACTTTTTGTGAAATTTGATTGATACACCCTAACCACGATTTGGCAGATAAAGTAATGGTATAGATACCAGGTTGGCCAAACGTTTTTGAATACAAACTTGTATTAACAGAATCATAAGATCCATCGCTAAAATTCCAATAGTAATTAGTAATAAAACCAGGACCCCTGAAAATGGAGGTATTTAATAATTGGAAATTTTGATTGGTATATGTTTGTGTGTCGTTGTTAATGGTAAAATTAGGAATGGGGAAATTAACCGTTGAAGGAACATTGGCTGAGGAGGTTGCAATAATGGGTTGGGCGCAATTAGGACTACTGGATCTTAATTCAACTTGATAAAACCCTGTATCTGCATATGTATGAATAATGCTTGAATCATTAGAAAAAGAACCATCGCCAAAAGACCAAGTATAAGTGGCCGTAGGATGGTAGGTGGAAATATTTGAGAATCGGAAATTATTACTACATAAACCGGGGTCTCTGGTTACCAATATTTGTGGATTTGGCATTAAACCCGCACCCACTGCAGTGACCTTTTTAAGGGAAGCAGTGCAACCACTTTCAGCTAAAACGGTAAGCGTTGTAGAGTCAACCGTTGCACTTTGAAAATTGAATACAGGATTGGTTTGTGTAGAGGTATCTTTTATTGGAGAGCCAAATTCCCATAAGTATTTGGCAGTACCAAAGGCAACAACTGATTGGTTGGTAAATGCAACCTGTTGGTTACAGGTATTTGAATCTGATTTAAAGTTAACAACAACATTAGAAACAACAACACTTGAATAGGCAGTATCAAAACAAGAACTATCGTGTGCTGCAAAAACAAAATCATGTCTTCCGGAAGTCAATGAGCTAATTAGTACAGGTATGGTATAATTTATGAATGGAAGGCCATCATAACTAATTGAAAAGACAGAACCAGAACCTGTGCTTGCATTCGTTAACAACCTTTGGTTCGAACATACATCTCCTGTTAGGGTAAAATCTGCATTTACTCCAACCTTATATTGGGAGGCTGTAAAAACAAGCGGACTTGAAACACTCAAACAATTGCCTAAGGAAAATACGGTTAACTGAACAGTGGTACTTCCATTAAATGAATATCTTCTATTTGGAATTTGAACGGTATCTCCATTGCCGGAACTTCCTGCATCAAAATTCCAGGCATATCTATAAAAATTACCTGCTGGTGCGCCAAGAAAGGTATAATCAAAATTACAGGTATTTGAATAAGTAAGTGATGGAACAGGAGGAGCTATTGAAACAGTAATGGTTTTTGTAAATATAGGGCCGCCATTTACTTGAAGGGTAACAGTATATACCGAATCTTTTCTGAAGACATGCACTGGATTTTGTAAGGTGCTTGTATCTCCGTCACCAAAATTCCAAAAATACGAGGTTGCTAACGTGGATGAATCTTTGAAGTTTATAACCCTATCTACACATAGGTTTTGTGTATAGCCAAATTTAGCTGTCAACATTGGTGTGACTTCAACTGTTTGACTGTACTGATTAAAACAACCTTGCCATGATTGCGCCCTCAAAGTAACTGTATATATTCCTGCTGCGGCATAGGTCTTACCATAAATACTGGTATGTGTACTATCATAGGTTCCATCTCCAAAATCCCAAAAATAACGCATGATATAGCCTGAACCTACATAAGTACTAGTGTTGTTAAAATTGAAATTTTGAGTGGCAAAATTTTGGACATTATTATTCGTAGTAAAAAAAGGATTAGGCCAATTTGTTCCATATGGGATAGGCAAAACTTTTGTCTTTACAATAGGATTGACACAAGCTGCACTTGTTACATTTAGTTTTACCAAATAAACACCCGTATCACCATAACTATGAATAGGGTTTGCTAATGTAGAGCCATTTCCGTTTCCAAAATCCCAAACATAACTTACACCCGAAGTATTTGCTGTAGTATTTAAAAATCTGTAGCGATTGGAACAGTAATTACTATCTAAAATAATGTCAAAATTAGGCACAGGGGCTGTTCCTTGGCCTACGGCGGTTGCCTTTCTGAGGGTGGCAACACATCCACTTGCTGCTGTAATACGCAAAGTGGTTGAGTCGCTTAACTTACTTACAAAGTCATAACTTGGATTGGTTAACGTGGAGCTGTCCTTTACTGGTACTCCAAATTGCCATAAGTAACTGGCTGAACCAAATGACACACTTGAACTATTACTGAAGTTTACAATTTGGTTACAAGTATTACTATCTGAACTAAAATTAACCACCACACTTGATAAGGTAAAACTTGTACTTGTGGTATCAAAACACGAGTTATCGTGGGCCGCCAATTTTACTAGGTGTACGCCACCACTTAATGACGACAATAATTGACTACCTGTTATTGTTGCATAAGCAGATCCATCTAAACTATACGAAAATACTGTTCCTGAACCACTGCTTGTATTGCTTAAGGTTCTTTGGTTTGAACAAATATCTCCTGTTAAACTCATTGCGGCTGTTACCCCAACGGTGTTTTGGTTCGCCATAAATACAAAGGGTGCTGCTGAAACAGAACAACTGCCTTGAGCGCTTACAGTTAAGTTTACTGTGGTTGGTCCTGAACTTGCATACGTTCTATTTGGTATACGAATGGTATCGCCATTGCCGCTACTGCCCGGGGCAAAACTCCATGCATACCTATAACCATAACCTGTGGGGGCACCTGAAAAAGTATACACATAATTACAACTATTGCTGCTGCTTATGGTTGGGGTAGTTGGTGTAGTTGCTACAGATATTTGTTTGCTCGTTTGTGGGCCACTTGCCCCATTTATTTGTAATGTAACCGTATATACAGAATCACTTGCATAAGTATGCAATGGATTTTGTATGGTTGAAAAGGTACCATCGCCAAAATTCCATAGCCAAGAGGTATCTAATACAGAGGAGTCTGTAAACTGAACATTTCGGTTGGCACAGCTGTTTGCAATATGGTTAAATAAGGCTGTAGGAGTACCATTTACAAAAAGGCTATATGCGTTGCTTAAGTTGCAACCACCTGCAGAGGCCAACACAATAAAATTGAAAGTTCCTGTTTGGGTTGGACTTCCACTTATTTCTCCTGTGGCTGAATTCATAGAAATGCCTGTTGGCAATGATCCAGTTGTTGACCAGGTTGGAGCAAACAAACCCGATTGTGAAAACTGGATAGAAGTAGGTTGATTATAATTGGTGGTAGAAGAACCGCCTGGTGAAACAGCACCTACAATGGCACAATTTACTCTTCCCTTAAGTGGAATTTGAAGGGTTGTAGAAGAAGGAGAACTGACAATAACATCTCCACTATAAACGCCAGAGGTATTGCTTTGTAAACGAAAGTAAAGCTCCTGGGTAATTTCACCAGAAATAGGAGTCAACTCAAGCGAATCGGCATAACCAGCACCTGAAAGCAAGGAAACTTGAAAACCTGTAGGCGCAAATACTTTTAGGTTGCCTGAAAGTCCCACACCACGGATACTTATGTTTTTAGGTGCTGAAAATCCATAGATGGTTGCAAAAAAGGAGTCTAAGCTAATAGCAGACAATCTTCTAATTTGATTATTCCCACCATCTGCTATGATAAAATCACCATTTATATTTTTGGACAACGAATAAGGATTGGCAAATTGGGCAGCAGAGCCAATTCCGTTGGCACTTCCCCAAAAACTTCCTGCAATAGTTGAAACAATACCATTTGGAGAAATGCGTCTAATTTTCTGATTCGATCTATCAGCAACAATAACATCGCCATTCATATCGCAAAATAAACCTGAAGGGGTTGAAAATTGGGAGAAAATGGACAATGTATCTTTGTAACCACTTGCACCCGTTCCTGCATAGGTAGAAGACTGTCCTGTACTTGTAACTTTTCGTATGGAGTGATTCCCATAATCAGCAACAAAAACATTTCCTGCTAAATCTACAGCAATTCCAGTAGGCATGCTAAATCTACTTACGAGCCCAGTTCCATTTACAAAACCTGAAACGCCATCACCGCAGAGGGTTGAAACAATTCCGGCTGCATTTATTTTCCGTATCTTGTGGTTGTATTGATCCGCAACAAATAGATTTCCTGCAGTATCGCAAGCAATACCAATAGGAAAATTAAATCTTGCTGAAGATGCTGGCCCGTCTAAAGCTCCAATAAAACCATCACCAGCATAGGTTGAAACAAGACCTGTTGGAGTAATTTTTCTAATACGATTGTTCATTTGGTCGGCCACATAAATGTTTCCAGCCAAGTCACATGTAATTCCAGTTGGACCATTAAATCTTGCAGCTGTATCCTGTCCATCGGCAAAACCGGAAGTGCCGTTACCTGCTATTGTGGTAACCACGCCAAGTGCATTAATTTTCCTTATGGAATGATTAGAATAATCTGCAATATAAATATTACCAAATGTATCTGGGGCGATGCCAGTAGGTAAATTAAACTGAGCCGAAAGAGCGCTACCATCTGCAAAACCGATGGAGTTACCTGAAAATAAACTTGCTTTATTTCGCTCCAAACTGATAGATTGAGCTGAAATATTTTGAACTAAAAAGCCATTAAAGGCAACAAGGAAAAATACAATAAATAGGCGGAAAACTTGTCTCATGAACTGGGTATTAGAGTAAAGGTTATAGTACTCGCAATCTGCAAATTAATACTAAATAGAGACAGTAATATTGAAATATGACCAATGGAGGAAATATCGAATAGAAATACGCAAAAAAGATTTGAATAACCGAAATTGGGTGAGAACTAAAACAAAAAAAGCCCTTGGAGAACCAAGGGCTTTTAGATATAACTAGGTATAAAATTAGTTAGTTTCTTCGTTGCTTGTAGCAGTTTCAGTAGCTTCAGCTTTTGCTTTAGGAGCACGTCCACGACGTGTTTTCTTAGCAGCACCTGCTTTAGCAGAATTGTCTTTCAATAAGTTTTCATTGAAATCAACCAATTCGATGATAGCCATTTCGGCGTTGTCACCTTTACGGTTCATTAACTTTAAGATACGGGTATAACCACCCGGTCTGTCAGCAACTTTACCAGCAACTGGTCCAAACAATTCTTTGATAGACTCTTTATTTTTCAAATAGCTGAACACTACACGACGTGAGTGGGTGCTATCATCTTTAGCTTTGCTTATAAGAGGCTCAACGTATTTGCGCAATTCTTTCGCTTTTGCAACGGTAGTAGAGATACGCTTGTGTATGATAAGCGAAGTAGCCATGTTAGCTAATAAAGCTTTTCTGTGTGAAGCGTTTCTTCCTAAGTGATTAAATGTTTTTCCGTGTCTCATTTTTCTTTTTCGTATGTGAAGATGCCAAGGGCAGCTTCCGTATCTTCAATTCTATTATTCCTGATCCAATTTGTATTTGCTGATGTCGATACCAAAAGTTAACCCTTTATCGCGCACCAATTCTTCCAATTCGCTTAATGATTTCTTACCAAAATTACGGAACTTCAATAAGTCAGCAATATCGTAAGAAACTAAATCAGCCAATGATTTGATATCAGCTGCTTTTAGGCAGTTGTATGCTCTAACTGAAAGATCTAGGTCTGAAAGCGGAGTTTTAAGGATTTTGCGAACGTGTAAGTAATTTTCGTCAACTTCTTGGGTTGGTTCTTTTACTTGCGTATCGAGGGTAATTAATTCATCAGAGAACAACATAAAATGTTGGATGAGAATTTTAGCAGCTTCTTTCAAAGCTTCTTCAGGATGGATAGAACCATCTGTTTGAATCTCAATAAGAAGTTTTTCGTAATCTGTTTTTTGCTCTACACGGTAATCTTCAACGCTATATTTAACGTTTTTTATTGGTGTGTAGATAGAATCCATAGCAATTACTCCAATAGCAGCATCTTTAGGCTTGTTTTCATCGGCAGGTACATAACCACGACCTTTGTCAACTGTAAGTTCAACTTCTAAATGGACAAATGGCTCCATGTTACAGATAACTAAATCAGGGTTTAGCACTCTGAAAGAGTTGGTATGTTTGCCAATTTCACCAGCTAAGAATTGCTCTTGACCTTTGATATTGATATAGATTTTTTCGTTATCGATACCATCAACGATTCGCTTGAAGCGAACCTGTTTAAGGTTCATGATGATTTCAGTAACATCTTCAATTACTCCTTTGATGGTTGAGAACTCGTGTTCAACACCAGTAAATTTAACGGAAGTAATTGCGTAACCTTCAAGCGAAGATAATAAGATCCTTCTGAGTGAATTTCCAATAGTAACTCCATAGCCTTTTTCAAGCGGACGGAATTCGAATTGCCCAAAGAACTCAGTGTCTTTGTGCATGATAACTTTATCTGGTTTTTGGAATGCAAGGATACCCATTGATGGTTCTTTTTAAAATGATTATTTCGAATACAATTCTACGATCAGTTGTTCTTTGATATTTTCAGGTATTTGGTCGCGTTCAGGGTAAGCCATAAACGTTCCGGTCATATCTTTCATCTCAAAGTTCAACCAGTTAAATTTCTTAGGATTACTTGAAGAAACTGAACCTGTGATCACTTCCAATGATTTTGATTTTTCGCGAACAGCCACAACATCTCCAGGTTTCAATTGGAATGAAGGGATATTCACTAGTTTACCATTAACATTGATGTGCCCGTGAGCAACCAATTGACGAGCTTGACTACGTGTTTGAGCCAAACCTAAGCGGTAAACAGTATTATCTAAACGTGCCTCAAGGAATTTCAACAAGTTTTCACCTGTGATACCTTTTTTACGGGCAGCTAATTCAAAAGTTTTGAAAAACTGACGCTCTAGAACACCGTAAGTGTATTTTGCTTTTTGTTTTTCGTACAACTGAATGGCGTATTCAGTTAATTTAGCCCTTTTACGAGAAGCGCCATGCTGTCCCGGAGGGGTTTGCCTTTTCTCGTAAGACTTATCAGGTCCAAAGATTGGATCCTTGAAACGTCTGGCGATTTTGGTTTTTGGTCCTATATATCTTGCCATTACTCTTCTTGTTATTAATTATACCCTACGTGCTTTTGGAGGACGGCATCCATTGTGTGGCAATGGGGTAATGTCTGTAATAGACAATACTTCTAAACCACTGGCTTGCAAAGTTCTGATAGCAGAATCTCTACCTGAACCTGGTCCTTTGATGAACACATCTACTTTTTTCATACCTGCATCTACTGCAACTTTAGCACAATCGGCTGAAGCCATTTGAGCAGCATATGGCGTATTTTTCTTAGATCCTCTGAAACCCATTTTACCCGCAGAAGCCCAGGATACTACCTGACCTGTCTGATTGGTAATGGAGATGATCACATTGTTGAAAGAAGCTTTGATGTGAGCTTGCCCGTGAGCATCTATGCTAACAACTCTCTTCTTTGTAACTTTCTTATTATCCCTGGCCATTATTCTCTGATTAATGATTACTTAGTTACTTTTTTCTTGCCTGCAACTGTCTTACGTTTACCTTTACGGGTACGTGAGTTGGTACGGGTGCGTTGACCACGAAGCGGCAAACCTTTACGGTGACGAAGTCCACGGTAGCAACCGATGTCCATCAAACGCTTAATATTCAATTGACGTTCCGAACGAAGTTCACCTTCTACAGTGATTTTCTCGGTTACATACTTACGGATGGCGTTCAATTCCTCATCGTTCCAATCGTTCACTTTCTTGTCATAATCTACACCGCATTCAGTGAGGATTGCTTGAGCTTTTGAGCGTCCAATTCCGAAGATATAGGTCAAACCTATTTCTCCTCTTTTGTTTTTGGGTAAATCTATACCTGCTATACGAGCCATATTCTTGTATTATCCTTGACGTTGTTTAAACTTAGGGTTCTTTTTGTTAATAACGTAAACCCTACCTTTACGCTTCACAATAATGCAGTCTTCACTGCGCTTTTTTACCGATGCTCTGATCTTCATTTTACCAGTTGTTACTTGTATCTGTAAATAATTCTACCTTTTGATAGGTCATATGGCGACATTTCTATCGACACTTTATCACCTGGAAGGATCTTAATATAATGCATCCTCATTTTTCCAGAGATATGGGCAATCACCTCGTGCCCATTTTCCAACTGCACCCTAAACATCGCATTACTTAGCGATTCTGTTATTGTACCGTCTTGTTTTATTAACGACTGTTTTGGCATATTATCCGCAAAAGGGCAGCAAAAATACGTTATTTTTTATTAAAGTCAACGATTTTAAAAATTAAAGCGCTGCTCCAACCGCATTCCTACCCTTTATTCTGCCCGATTTCATCAAACCATCGTAATGTCTCATCATCAAGTGACTTTCAACCTGCTGCAATGTATCGAGTACTACACCCACCAAAATGAGAAGGGAAGTACCGCCATAAAACTGAGCAAATTGGCTGTTGATGTTTAATACATTGGCCAATGATGGCAGAATTGCGACGAATGCTAAGAAAATCGCTCCTGGGAGTGTAATTCTCGACATCACGTTATCAATGAAATCGGCGGTTGATTTACCTGGTTTTACGCCAGGGATGAATCCTCCATTACGTTTCATGTCATCTGCAATCTGATTTGCATTAACCGAAATAGCTGTATAGAAATAAGTAAACAGAATAATCAATAAACCAAAGGTGATGTTGTATGTCCAACCCATTGGGTTAATAAAAGCACCTAATACTCCTTGCATTGCTTCATAGTTCGGGAAGAACTGTGCAATGGTTGAAGGAATAAACATCAATGCCTGTGCAAAGATGATAGGCATAACACCAGCAGCATTCACTTTTAGAGGTATATATTGGCGAACGCCTCCGTATTGACGGTTTCCAACAACTCTTTTTGCATACTGAACTGGAATTTTTCGAGTTCCTTGCACCAAGAGAATAGTAACCATAATTACAGCGAACAATGCAGCCAATTCAATTAAGAATATAACCAAACCACCACCACTTTCAGACAATTTGAAATAGAATTCATCTTTCAATGCCAAAGGCAAGCGAGCGATGATACCAATCATAATAATCAAAGAGATTCCATTTCCAATTCCTTTTTCAGTTATACGCTCACCCAACCACATAACGAACATGGTACTTGAGGTAAGAATGATTACTGAGCTAAGCATGAAAACAAAATCAGACATAGCAGCAGGATTGGTGATAGAAATGATAGCAGCAGGATTTTCAGATTTTAAGTTGATCAAGAAACCAATAGATTGAACCGCAGTAATCACGATAGTGAGGTAACGGGTAATTTGGTTAATCTTCCTACGACCTTCTTCACCTTCTTTTTGCATTTTCTGAAAGGAAGGAACGGCCAAACTCAACAATTGCACAACAATGGAAGCTGAGATATAAGGCATGATACCTAATGCGAAGATAGATCCCCTTGCGAAAGCTCCACCTGCGAACATGTTTATCAAACCAAAGATACCTCCATCTGCCTGTTGCGCAGAACCCTGAAGCATGTTAGGGTCAACACCCGGTAGGGTAACGTATGTACCCAAGCGGTATGCCAATAGCATCCAGAAAGTGACCATGAGTTTGTACCTCAGTTCTTCTATTCTGAAAATGTTTTGAAATGTTGATATTAATTTCTTCACCTGTTTTGGAAGTATTAAAGGTTAGTATTAGTTATTTACTATTGATCCACCAACTGCTTCAATTGCTTTCTGGGCAGCAGCTGAGTATTTATCAGCTTGTACTTCCATGGCAGCTTTTAACTCTCCACGACCTAATATTTTCACTAGGTCTTTCTTTCCAATAAGTCCATTAGCTCTTAAAACTTCAGCATTCACTTTAGTAATACCGGCATCAGCTAACTCTTGTAACTTATCTAAATTGATTGGAGCGTATTCAACACGGTTCAAATTTTTGAAACCAAATTTAGGGATACGACGGTATAAAGGCATTTGACCACCTTCAAAACCACGCTTGGTGCTAGTACCACTTCTGGAACCTGCTCCTTTGTGTCCACGTGCAGCTGTACCGCCTTTACCTGAACCTTCTCCCCTACCAACTCTTTTACCTTCTCTGTGGGTTGAGCCACTTGCAGGTTTTAATGTATGTAATTTCATCGCTGGTCCTAATTAGATTTTTTCTACTTTTAACAAATGAGCAACTTTATGGATCATACCCATAATTTGTGGCGTACCTACCACCTCTTTGCTCTGATTTAATTTGGTAAAACCAAGGGCACGCACGGTGCGCTTTTGGTCTTCGGTTCTGTCGATGGTACTTTTAACCTGAGTGATTTTATATTTTTCCATCGTGCTTATTCTCCGTTAAATACTCTCTTTAAACTAATTCCTCTTTGTTGAGCTACTGTGAAAGCATCACGCATTTCTAACAATGCATTGATGGTAGCTTTTACCACGTTGTGTGGATTAGAAGAACCTTTTGATTTTGCCAATACGTCTGTAACACCGGCACTCTCAAGAACTGCACGCATTGCACCACCGGCAATTACACCAGTACCATGAGCTGCAGGTTTAAGGAATACACGACCGCCACCGTATTTACCTAATTGTTCGTGTGGTACAGTACCTTTAAGAACTGGAACCTTTACTAAGTTTTTCTTAGCATCATCCACACCTTTAGAGATGGCATCTGTAACCTCTAAGGATTTACCCAAACCATATCCTACGATACCATTTCCATCGCCTACCACAACCAGGGCAGAGAAACTAAAAGTTCTACCACCTTTGGTTACTTTAGCTACACGGTTAATGGATACAACTTTCTCTTTTAATTCGATATCAGTTGTTTTAACCTTTTTTATGTTTGCTGTTGACATACTTCTCTTTTTCTGAATGATTAAAATTTAAGACCACCTTCACGCGCACCATCTGCCAATGCTTTCACACGACCATGGTAAAGGTAACCACCTCTGTCGAATACCACTTCAGTGATACCAGCAGCGATAGCTTTTTCTGCGAGGGTTTTTCCAACCAATGATGATGAATCAACTTTGGCAACCTTTTCGGTCAATGCTCTTGATGAAGTAGCAACCAATGTTTTACCATTCACGTCATCAATAAGCTGGGCATAGATAAATTTATTGCTCCTAAATACCGACAAACGGGGTTTTTGAGCTGTACCGGTTACGCGGCTGCGAATACGGGCACGAATTTTATTTCTTCTGGATTCTTTACTAAACATGGCTCAATTTTATTTAGAAGCAGTTTTACCTGCTTTTCTTCTTAATGTTTCACCTTCAAACTTGATACCTTTACCTTTATATGGTTCAGGTGCACGCAATGAGCGGATTTTCGCAGCAACCTGACCGATTAACTGCTTATCAATTCCTTCTAACGTGATGATTGGATTTTTACCTTTATCCTGTTCAGTTTTCACTGACAGTTCTTTAGGAATTTCAAAGTAGATATGGTGAGAATATCCTAATGTAAGATCTAAGATATTTCCTTCGTTGGTTGCCTTAAAACCCACACCCACCAATTCTTGACGTGTTTTGTATCCTTGAGTTACACCAGTTACCATATTGTTAACTAATGAACGGTACAAACCATGTAAAGCTTTGTGGCGCTTTTGCTCTGTAGGGCGATTTAATTGAATGTTACCATCAACTACTTCTAAGGTAATATCAGCATCTAATTGCTGTGTTAATTCTCCTTTAGGTCCTTTTACGGTTACTACGTTGCTGTTTGATACTTTCACATCAACACCTGCTGGTAGTTTTATAAGTGCTTTTCCTATACGTGACATAATTTTTCTCCTATCTATTGATTAATACACGTAACACAATACTTCACCACCTACATTTTGGTTACGAGCTTCTTTGTCGGTCATTACACCTTTAGAAGTGGTAACAATAGCGATACCCATACCATTGATTACTCTTGGCATGGTTTCAACACCTGTGTACCTTCTCAAACCTGGACGGCTGATTCTTTCTAAATTTTTGATAGCGGAAGTTTTAGTTACCGGATGGTACTTCAACGCAATTTTGATGGTTCCTTGATGGTTTGCAACATCCTCAAACTTATAGTTTAAGATGTAACCTTTTTCGAAAAGAACCCTTGTAATCTCCTTTTTTAATTTGGAGGAGGGAACTTCTACAATACGATGATTTGCCTTGATCGCGTTGCGAAGCCTGGTTAAAAAATCTGATATTGGATCTGTCATATGTTGTTAATTATACTTGTCGGTAGTTAGCCAAGGCTTTTACTCTTACCGACTAAGTGCTTTGTTATAAAATTAAAGGGCTGCGAATATACAATAACTCGCATCCCTTACCAAATTTTTCTTAAATTACCAGCTAGCTTTGGTTACGCCTGGGATTTTACCCATAAGGGCAAGCTCTCTGAACTGGTTACGGCAAATACCGAAGTCCTTCATATAACCTTTAGGACGACCGGTTAATTTACAGCGGTTTTTCAAACGAACCGGAGAAGCGTTACGAGGAAGTTTTTGCAAACCTGCTGCATCACCGGCCTTTTTTAAAGCTTCACGCTTGGCAGCATATTGTGCTACCATTCTTTCTCTTTTGCGTTGACGTGCTTTTATTGACTCTTTTGCCATTTTAATTTAATTACGCTTTTTTAAATGGGAAACCAAACTCTTTCAACAACTCTAAACATTGCTCATCATTTGTTGCAGTTGTAACGATTGAGATATCCATACCATTGATACGGTTTACTTTTTCCATTACAATTTCAGGGAAAATGATTTGCTCAGTAATACCCATGTTGTAGTTACCACGACCATCGAAACCTTTAAGTTTTAAACCTTGAAAATCGCGAACACGAGGTAATGAAACAGAGATCAAACGATCTAAGAATTCATACATTCTTTCGCCACGTAAGGTTACGCGAGTACCAATAGGTACATTTTTTCTCAATTTAAAGTTAGAGATATCCTTTTTAGAACGAGTACCTACTGCTTTTTGACCAGCAATCATGGTAAGTTCTTCAATGGCTTGGTCGATAAGTTTCTTATCAGCTACTGCTTGTCCGATACCTTGGTTGATGCATATCTTCAACAACTTTGGCACCATCATGCTATTTTTATAGCCAAACTTCTCCTGCATGGCAGGAACAATTTGCTTTGAATATTTTTCTTTTAATCTTGGCGTATACATACAAATTCTCCTTAATCGATAATTTCACCAGACTTTTTAGAAACGCGAACCAATTTTCCTTTATCGTTGGCTTTACGTCCAACTCTGGTAGCGTTACCTGATTTATCAACAACCTTTAAGTTGGAGATATGAACAGGTGCTTCTTTTTTAATAATTCCACCGTTCTGGTTTTGTGCATTTGGCTTTGTGTGGCGGCTAACGATGTTAATACCTTCCACAATGGCTCTTTCTGTTTCAGAAATGATTTCCACTACACGACCTTTTTTTCCTTTGTCGTCACCGGCAATCACCTGAACCATGTCACCTTTTTTTACATGGCGCTTAGCCTGATTGTTAAATTTTCTTTCCATGATTATAATACCTCCGGTGCTAATGAAACAATCTTCATGAACTGTTTTTCCCTCAACTCACGGGCAACCGGTCCGAAGATACGGGTTGCACGAGGCTCATCTTGTGCGTTCAAAAGCACACATGAGTTGTCGTCGAAACGGATATATGATCCATCTGCTCTGCGAACCTCTTTTTTGGTTCTAACCACAACAGCTTTGGAAACGGCACCTTTTTTAACGGTACCTGAAGGAAGTGCTGATTTCACACTTACTACAATTTTATCGCCTACAGAAGCGTAACGTCTGGCGGTACCACCTAGCACACGAATGCAAAGAACTTCTTTTGCACCGCTGTTATCAGCTACTTTTAGTCTACTTTCTTGTTGTATCATCGTTATTTTGCTTTTTCAATGATTTCTACTAATCTCCAACGCTTGTCTTTACTCAGCGGACGAGTTTCCATTACTTTTACGATATCATTCATACCGCATTCACCCTTTTCGTCATGAGCTTTAAACTTAGAGGTCATCTTAATGAACTTACCGTATTTAGGGTGCATTACTTTACGTTCAACGGCAACCACGATAGTTTTTTGCATTTTATTGCTCACTACCTTGCCAATGATGACTTTTCTTGAGTTTCTTTCTTCGATTGTGTTTTCCATATTCAATGTTTTATTGAACGTTTGTCAATTGACGGCTTCTTTGTTCAGTTAACAAACGAGCAATCAACCTCTTGTTTTCTTTAATAATATTTGGATTCTCTACTGGAGAAACAGCGTGATTCAAAACCATCTTGGTTAAACCGGCTCTCTCTTCTCTGATCCTGGCTGCTAATTCCTTATTAGACAATTCCTTGATTTCTGAGTTTTTCATTCTTATTCGCTATATTCAGGTTTAACAACAAATTTTGTAATAACAGGCAACTTCTGAGAAGCTAACCTCATGGCTTCTTGAGCAACTGCCATTGGTACACCGTCTGCTTCAAAGATGATGGTACCTGGGCGGCAACGGGCTACCCAAAATTCAGGCGCTCCCTTTCCTTTACCCATCCTCACCTCTGCAGGCTTACGAGTCATTGGTTTATCAGGAAACACGCGGATCCATACTTGACCTTCACGTTTCATGAAACGATTCAGTGCCACACGGGCTGCTTCCAATTGCTTGGATGTAAGGAAACAAGTATCCAGGGCTTTCAAACCAAAAGAGCCGAATGATACGGTATAACCACGAGTGGCATTACCTCTGACTCTTCCTTTCTGTTGTTTCCTATATTTGGTCTTTTTTGGCTGTAACATTTCTACAGTTTATTTAGCTTTCGAACAATAAATTATTTTCTTCTTCTATCTCCACCACCACGGTTTCCACCGTCTCTTCTCTCCCCACCGCGATTTCCACCGTCTCTTCTGTCTCCACCTCTTCTGTCAGGACGACCACTTGGTCCGCCGGCCTTTTCATTAGGATTGTTGAAACCTAAGTTTGGAGAAAGATCACGTTTTCCATAAACTTCACCTTTACAAATCCACACTTTCACACCTATTTTACCGTATACAGTTAAGGCTTCAGAAATTGCGTAATCGATATCGGCACGAAGTGTATGAAGTGGTGTGCGGCCTTCTTTGAAAGACTCTGAGCGTGCCATTTCAGCACCACCCAAACGACCAGACACCATCACTTTAATTCCTTCAGCTCCCATTCTCATGGTTGAAGCAATTGCCATTTTAACAGCACGCTTGTAAGAAACACGGGCAACAATTTGGCTAGCGATTGACTCACCAACTAATGTAGCATCGAGTTCAGGGCGCTTTATCTCGAATATGTTAATAGCAACTTCTTTCTTGGTAAGTTTTTTAACTTCTTCTTTGATTTTATCTACTTCAGAACCAGCTTTACCGATAACGATACCTGGACGTGAAGTGTGGATGGTGATGATTACACGTTTGATAGTACGCTCGATGATGATCTTAGCGATCCCACCTTTTGTAATACGTGCATTCAGATATTTTCTGATTTTCTCATCTTCGATCAGTTTATCAGCAAAATTCTTGCCTCCATACCAGTTAGACTCCCAGCCTCTGATAATTCCTAAACGTAAACCTATTGGGTTAACCTTTTGTCCCATTCTGATTATATTATGCGTTTTCTATTGTTTCTTTAACTTCTTTGGCAGCCGCTTTGCTATCCACAACCAATGTTACATGGTTTGAACGTTTACGGATACGGTGAGCTCTACCTTGAGGAGCTGGTTGGATGCGCTTAACCATTGCACCACCATCAACAAAGATTGTCTTAATAAACAACTCACTTTCTTCTACCCTAGCACCTTCATTCTTTTGTTCCCAGTTAGCAATGGCCGAGCGAAGAAGTTTCTCTAAACGAAGAGAGTTCTCTTTTTTGGCATTAAAAACCAAGATATTGAAGGCGTCTTCTACACGCTTACCGCGGATCAAATCGGCCAATAACCTCATTTTACGCGGAGAGGTTGGGCAATTATTTAATTTAGCTACTGCTTCCATTGTGATTAATCTTTCTTAACAGGATGCGACTTAAATGTACGGGTTGGAGCGAACTCGCCCAACTTGTGGCCTACCATGTTTTCTGTTACATACACAGGGATGAATTTACTTCCATTGTGTACGGCAAAAGTATGACCTACGAAATCAGGTGTAATCATCGACCTGCGACTCCAGGTTTTGATAACCGATTTCTTTTTGCTATCGTTCATAGCGTAAACTTTCTTTTCAAGTTTTACTTCTACAAACGGACCTTTTTTTAATGAACGCGCCATATCTCGTTATTTCTTCTTACGACTTTCAATGATAAATGAGTTCGAATATTTTTTAGGAGTACGTGTTTTGTATCCTTTAGCTTTCAAGCCTTTGCGTGAACGTGGGTGACCACCTGAAGCTCTACCTTCACCACCACCCATTGGGTGATCTACTGGATTCATCGCTACTGGTCTTGTACGTGGTCTCTTTCCAATCCAACGATTCGCACCGGCCTTACCTTTACGCTCATTCATGTGGTCTGGGTTTGAAACCGAACCTACAGTTGCATAACAAGCTGCAAGAATTTGACGGGTTTCACCTGATACCATTTTCACGGTAGCATATTTACCATCACGGTTCAAAAGTTGGGCACCAGCACCTGCTGATCTCGCCATCTGACCACCCTTTCCAGGATGAATTTCAATATTGTGAATGGTTGTTCCTAGAGGAATTTCACTTAAAGGAAGTGCATTTCCAATTTCTGGAGCGATACCTGTACCACTGATAACTGTTTGACCAGCTTCTAAGCCTTTTGGAGCTAAGATATACCTTTTCTCACCATCTGTATATACCAATAAGGCAATAAATGAAGAGCGGTTTGGATCATATTGAATTGAATCAACTTTGGCTTCAACTCCAAACTTGTTGCGTTTGAAATCAATCACACGATACAATTTGCGGCTTCCACCACCAATGTAACGCATGGTCATTTTACCTGAGTTGTTACGACCACCTGAGTTTTTCAAACTCACGATAAGTGATTTCTCAACCTTATAGTCCGGTGTAAGCTCTTCATAAGTATTCTGAGCTCTGAAACGTGTTCCCGGTGTAACTGGTTTAAATTTCCTGATTCCCATCGTTCTTGATTAGATATTTTGGAAGAAGTCAATTTTCTGACCTTCTTGTAATGTAACTACAGCCTTTTTGAAAGAAGGTTTACGTCCTGAGAAGTATCCTCTTTTGGTAAATCTGGCTTTTGATTTACCTGCGTATATCATGGTGTTTACATTAGTAACATTCACGCTATACATTTCTTCAACAGCTTTTTTAATCTCTGTTTTGGTAGCAGTTTTTGCTACGATGAAACTTACTTTGTTCAGCTTCTCGCTGATAGCTGTAAATTTCTCTGTTACTAAAGGCTTCTTTAAAATAGTCATTCTTATGCCTTATTTAAAATGTTCTCAATAACTTCAACTGAATTCTCTACAAGAATTACTTTGTCAGCGTGAAGGATATCATATGTATTCAAATCTTTAGCAGCCATAACTTTCGTTTTAGGCAGGTTACGACCTGATTTGTAGATATTCTCGTTGTAGTCTGCCAATACCAATAGAGTTTTGTTATTGTTCAGATTTAATCCGCTAAGGATACTCAAGTAATTTTTGGTTTTAGGAGTGTCCATGCTGAATACTTCCAACACAGCGATATTATTCTCCTTCGCCTTGTATGCTAATGCACTCTTACGAGCTAAAGCTTTTAACTTCTTGTTCAATTTGAAGCTGTAATCACGTGGACGTGGTCCGTGGATACGAGCACCACCTACGAAAGTACCGGTTTTAATTGAACCTTTACGAGATCCACCTGTACCTTTTTGTCTGTGCAACTTTTTGGTTGAACCGCTCACCTGACTTTTTTCCTTAGCCGAGTGAGTTCCCTGACGCTGGTTAGCCAGGTATTGCTTCACGTCTAAATAAATAGCGTGGTCATTGGGATCGATACCAAAAATGTTATCATTCAAGGTAACTTTTCTTCCTGTAGCTGATCCGCTGGTATTTAATACTGCTAATTCCATGTTACTTCTCTATCAATACAATTGAACCTTTATGGCCAGGAACGGATCCTTTAACAACCAATAAGTTTTGATCTTTGTGAACTTTTAATATTTCAAGATTGGTTTTCTTCACACGAGTACCACCGGTTCTACCAGCCATTCTCATGCCTTTGAATACCCTTGAAGGATCAGATGAAGCACCCACAGAACCCGGAGCACGTAAACGATTGTGCTGACCGTGTGTTTGCATTCCAACTCCTTGGAAATTGTGACGTTTCACAACACCTTGGAATCCTTTTCCTTTGCTGGTACCAACCACATCCACAAATTCTCCTGCTTCAAATAAATCCACAGTTAAAGTCTGACCAACACTAAGTGTTTGCTCAAAGCCTTTAAACTCTGCCATCTTTGATTTAGAGGTAGTGTTTGCTTTTTTGAAAATACCATTTAACGCAGCGGGAGTGTTTTTTTCTTTAGCATCTCCGTACGCTATTTGAACAGCACTATACCCATCAGTTTCTGATGTTTTCACTTGTGTAACAACACAAGGGCCTACTTCGAGTACGGTGCATGGTATTTGCTTCCCGTTAGCATCGAAGATGCTGGTCATTCCTAATTTTTTTCCTATTAAACCTGACATAGTATTTTATCAAACTTTAATTTCAACATCAACTCCGCTAGGCAATTCAAGCTTCATCAAAGCATCGACAGTTTTTGCGGTTGAACTGTAAATATCTAACAATCTTTTGTACGAGCACAATTGGAACTGCTCTCTCGCTTTTTTGTTTACGTGCGGTGAACGCAGAACTGTGTAAATCTTCTTGTGAGTAGGCAATGGAATGGGACCGCTTACAACGGCTCCTGTTGCCTTAACAGTTCTTACAATCTTCTCGGCAGACTTATCTACCAAGTTGTGATCGAACGATTTTAATTTAATCCTTATTCTTTGGCTAACCATGATATTAATTAAGCTTTTGAGCCTTTTCCGTTAACTTTTGCTAAAACTTCTTCTTGAACATTTCTTGGAGCTTCGGCGTAGTGACTGAACTCCATTGAGCTGGTTGCACGACCTGAAGAGAGTGTTCTCAACTGGGTAACATAACCAAACATCTCTGCCAATGGAACTTTTGCCTTTACAACCTGAGCGCCTGCTCTGCTATCCATTCCTTCAAGTTGACCTCTTCTTTTGTTTAAGTCACCAATTACATCACCCATGTTTTCTTCTGGAGTGATTACTTCAATCTTCATAATTGGTTCCAATAAAATTGGAGATGCTTTTCTTGAAGCCTCTTTGAAGGCAATCTTCGCTGCAATTTCGAATGACAATGAGTCAGAGTCAACTGCATGGAACGAACCATCAAACAAACGAACTTTCAAACTTTCTACTGCATAACCGGCCAACACACCATTTTGCATGGCTTGTTTGAATCCTTTTTCAACTGCAGGGATAAATTCTTTAGGAATTGAACCACCCACAATTTCATTCACAAATTCTAAACCTGGTTTATCTGCTGATCCTGGGATCAATTCAAATTGAATATCAGCGAACTTACCACGACCACCAGATTGTTTCTTATATACCTCGCGGTGTGAAACAGCATTTGTAATGGTCTCTTTATATGATACCTGTGGAGCACCCTGATTACATTCAACTTTGAACTCACGCTTCAAACGGTCAACGATGATTTCTAAGTGAAGTTCACCCATTCCAGAGATAACTGTTTGACCAGTTTCTTCGTCTGTATGAACTTTGAATGTAGGATCTTCTTCAGCAAGTTTGGCAAGCGCCATACCTAATTTATCTGAATCTGCTTGTGTTTTTGGTTCAACAGCTAATCCAATTACTGGATCAGGGAAATCCATAGCTTCTAAAACAATAGGTGACTTTTCAGCACACAAGGTATCCCCTGTTTTGATATCTTTAAAACCAACTGCTGCACCAATATCACCAGCTTCAAGAGCTTCAATAGGATTTTGTTTGTTAGCGTGCATTTGGAAGATACGTGAGATACGTTCTTTGTTTCCGCTACGTGTATTTAATACATATGAACCTGCATCCAATTTACCAGAGTAAGCACGCATGAAAGCTAAACGACCAACGAAAGGATCGGTAGCAATTTTAAATGCTAAGGCAGTGAATGGCTCGTTTACGCTAGGTGTACGAGTAATTTCTTCGCCAGTATCAGGGTGAGTTCCTACGATTGCTTTTTTATCCATTGGGCTAGGAAGTAATTCCATAACCAAATCAAGCATGGTTTGAACACCTTTGTTTTTGAATGAAGAACCGCACAACATAGGCACAATCTTCATATCAATAACTGCTTTACGCAAAGCATCCAAAATTTCTCTTTCTGTGATAGAAGATGGATCTTCAAAGAATTTCTCCATCAATTTGTCATCATACTCAGAAACGGCTTCCAATAATTTTTCTCTCCATTCGTTTGCCTCATCAATCATGTCGGCAGGAATATCGATAACTTGGTAAGTCATTCCTTTATCGTGCTCGTTCCAAACCATTCCGCGGAAGTTGATCAAATCAACTACTCCTTTGAAATTGTCTTCAGCACCAATAGGTAATTGCAATGGAACTGCATGGCTACCTAACATTTCTTTTACTTGTTTTACCACGTTTAAGAAATCGGCACCTGAACGGTCCATTTTATTAACGAAACCCAAACGAGCAACGTTATAGTTGTTGGCTAAACGCCAGTTAGTTTCTGATTGTGGTTCAACACCATCTACAGCAGAGAAAAGGAACACCAATCCATCTAATACGCGAAGTGAACGGTTTACCTCAACAGTAAAATCTACGTGACCTGGAGTATCGATGATATTGATATGGTATTTCTCATTGCGGTATTTCCACTCTACAGTGGTTGCAGCAGAGGTAATTGTGATACCACGTTCTGCTTCCTGAACCATCCAATCCATTGTAGATGCACCATCATGTACTTCTCCAATTTTATGGTTCACACCAGCGTAATAAAGAATACGCTCAGTGGTGGTTGTTTTACCCGCATCAATGTGGGCAGCAATACCTATGTTTCTTGTATATTTTAAATCGCGAGCCATTTAATATTTTCCTTCTTTTTGGTTTTAGCTAATCTTGAAATGCGAGAAGGCTTTGTTAGCATCGGCCATCTTGTGTGTGTCTTCACGTTTCTTCACTGAAGCACCTTCATTTTTAGCAGCAGCAAGAATTTCGTTGGCTAATTTATCTGCCATTGTTTTCTCACCACGGTTGCGTGAATATTTAATCATCCACTTCATACCTACTGCAATTTTACGATCGGCAGGTACTTCCATAGGAATTTGGAAAGTAGCACCACCTACACGACGTGATTTCACTTCTACTGAAGGCATCACATTGTTTAAAGCTTTTTTCCAAACGTCTAAACCACGCTCTTGTGCTTTGGCTTCAACTTTATCTAAGGCTGCATAAAATACACCGTAGGCTGTTGCTTTTTTACCTTGCAACATCATATTGTTTACAAAGCGGGTTACCAGAACATCATTGAATTTCGGGTCAGGTAACAAAATATGCTTTTTAGCTCTTGCTTTTCTCATCTGATTATTTGCTTACGCTTAGTAATTACTTCTTTTTTGCTTTAGGATCAACTGCTGCTTGACCTGGTTTTGGCTTCTTAGTACCATACTTAGAACGTCTTTGGTTACGTCCGGCTACACCGGCAGTATCTAAAGCGCCACGTACAATGTGGTAACGAACTCCAGGTAAATCTTTCACCCTTCCTCCTCTTACGAGTACGATAGAGTGTTCTTGCAGGTTGTGACCTTCTCCCGGAATGTAAGCGTTGATCTCGTTTCCGTTAGTTAAACGAACACGGGCTACCTTACGCATAGCCGAGTTAGGCTTCTTAGGAGTAGTGGTGTACACACGGGTACAAACTCCTCTGCGTTGTGGACAAGAATCCAGAGCAGGTGATTTGCTCTTGGTTGAAACGTCGTTGCGGCCCTTACGAACCAGTTGTTGAATAGTAGGCATATCTTACTTTTAAATACGCAATTTGTCTAAAAAATGGGACGGCAAAAGTAAGGATTTGATGTTAGCAATGCAAGCGCGAGGCAAAAAATATTTTAAATATCGTCTGCTGAGCGGGTTATAATGCTAACAATAACCATCAGTCTTTACCGTAAAATCCCCGTTTAAGGGGCTGCAAACGTAGGGGATAATTCGCTAACAAACAAATTATTGTTGAAAATAATTCTGAGAATTGTCGCGTTTGAGGGCATTTTCAAACAAAAAAAGCCCCGAAACCTAGGGTTTGGGGCTTTCATTTAATGCAGAAATCTATCTTTTTATGAATTTAACAGGCTGATTTTCATTTATTTGAACAAAATATATTCCAGGTTTAAAATCTGAAACTGCCATTAATTCAATATTTTCGTTTGCAGGAAAATTTTGGCCAATTAATTTCTTACCTAACAAATCATAAATGGTAATTTCACCCGATTCTTGGGTAAGATTTGCAATAGTGATTACATTTTCGAAAGGGTTTGGATACACATTTATCTCTTTAACCATATCTATTGAACGAATTTCTATTATGGGTGAATAAGCATATTTACCATCTAAATCTATTTGCTTTAGCCGGTAAAATAATTTACTTGATGGCGCGTGGTCATCCATATAGCCATAGTGTAGCATTTGATTGCTGTTAATATAGTGACTTGGCACAAATCCTACAGGTTGAAAATTGCTCCCATCCACAGAGCGCTCAACATCAAATCCCTTGTTGTTTTTCTCCATGGCAGTTGTCCAATTCAACATCACCATATTATCTAGCCTCCTACCAACAAAATTTGTTAGGGTAACCGGTAATGGAGGCAGATTGCCCAATCTTATGGTATCGTTATATACATTCCCGTCCATCATACTATCAGGATTCGATGAATATACCTGAATTTGATTTGCACCAGCGGCAAGTACTATTTGGTTCGAACCGCTAAAAAGAACGTAAGCAGTATCACATGGGTTTAATGTTCCTGCCCATGAAATGGTTACAGGTGCTCCGTAATTCACTTTGTGACTTAATTGAAAGGACCTAATAGTACTATTTCCAACATTCCTTACTTTTACGAGCAAATTTTGCGACCCCGGACTTAAAGGCAAAACAGGACTGACAATCTTTTCAATCCTTAAATCATTATATTGGGTTTCAAATTCATGATACCCCAAACTTGGACTTAGGGAACGAGTGGTTCCAAAATAGTCGTAAGGAACTTTAATGGATAAATCAACCCCTTGTATACAACCATTATTTAGTTTAAGTTCTGTATTATTAAAAAATGGTGGTTGAAAGTTAAAAGATGAGTCACCGCCTGATGTATTTAATTTATAGTTTGAAACCATATAAATAACTCCTCCTCTTAAAATCAAGTTGTTGTTTCGGGCATTATAGTAAAGGTTATAATTTAACACCTTCCCTGGTGGGCTTGGTGTAATAGCTAAAGGAAAAAGGGAAGAACCTGTTGTTGAGTAAATAGAAAAAATGTTATTCTTAATGGCAATAGGCGCTGTATTTACCGACCTTTCAACGTTCAAACCAAATTGATAGGCCCCAGATCCGTTGATATGAACTGAATTATGGAATACCTCTAAGGGACCATTCACAAAAAGATTAAGACCATAATTTGTGGTATAGGTCATATTTCCACTTACTGCATTATTGTAAATTTTAGTGCTTGGTATGGTGTTTTGGAAAATATACAGATACATTCCCATGTAACCACAATTGATTAATTTATTTTCAATTATTTCAATAGGTTGAATACTATCAAAATTTGTTATGTCGGTCAAGTGCATTCCATATGATTGCATTGTAGGCCCTGACCGCATGGTGATGGTATTTCTTTTAACCGTAACTCCACTTGAAGTTTGCCAAAGTCTTATACCATAGGCAAGTGGATTTGTAATAAAATTATTACTGATGATAAAACCTCTATTAGCATAAATGGAAAAATTCTGCCCACCACAAACTATCCCCGCGTATGCACCTGTTATGGTATTACTATCTATGCAGATAGAGTCAAATTTATTTGTATGAAGGCCTGAAAGTAGGTCACCTGAAACATATAACCCAGCGCTATTTACATGTGTAGAATTAGGAATATATACTGAACAATTCGAAATTGTAAATTGAGTAAGTCTTGCATTTTCATGGTTAAGGCTTAACAAATGGATTCCCACTGCAGCTTGAATTCCATTATTGATAACAGTTACATCTCTTAAAGTAACATATCCCGTATTAATAAACGAAAGAATTGGGGCATTTAAACTATCTGAAAACACGCAAGTACTTTTGTTAACCCCAGAAATAGTTATAGTATTTGTAGGGTTAGAGCCTTCTACGTCTTTAAATAATACCCCACCTGAATATAAACCTGAATTAATTTGAATATAAACCGGACCCGAAATACCAAATATGCTTATGTCTGAGGCCAAAGCTGCCAAACTTGGATAACTGGGTGTTGGCCCACCAATGCTATAAGAACCTGAAAACTTTGGCATAAAAACACTAGAGGAAGTATCATCCCCACGAAGTGAATCAAGCAAATAATTGGGTTGCTCAGTCCATACTTTAATGGCAGTTCGTTGGCCGTTTGAAAAAAACAAGTAACCTAAGTGAATAAGGGTATCACTTGTTCCACCTGGTGTGCCAAAAGTATCTAATGGACAAATCAATGAAATAGGAGTTTGTAATAACCCATTAATTGACCATTGAACGGTAACAATTGAAATTAAATTTTTACCGCTATTTCTAATTTTGGCCATAACATCATAATTCCCTGAGCTTGGCATTGAGTCTGGTTTAAAAACACCTTCTACCGCTGCATTATTCATTCCTATTGGAACAATATCATAACCTATTTTACCACAAAATTTTCTATTTGCTAAAGGTGAAGAAATAGAGCCGCCGAAACCCACTTGGCCTCCTGTATTAATGACTGCATCAAAATCTTGAAATTTATAAGGAGGTACATTGGGTGCACCAGAATTAATATACATAATTCCATTTGCTTCTATGGCAAAAGCATAGGTTGCCCCTGCAGGTATATTAATATTTAGGGTTGTTGGAATGCGCACGAGGTTGGCAAAACCTGCCACTGGAGGTGAAAAGGAAGACCATGTGGTGGGAATCCACCCATTTACAACTGATACACTTGGTGTTCCATTCAACGAATCTGTTTTATACCATATTCTATAATTTGTTGTACTCAAATTTGCAAAAGGGACCCAAAATTCTTTAATGATGATATTGCGCTTTGCTTTCACATTAAGAGTAATAAAATTACCACTTGTACTAATAGCAAGTGCACCAGGTTTTGGTACAGTTGATAGGAACCTAAATTGCCCATTGGCTGCCTCACCAATAAAAACGAATAGGATAAATAAACTGTATAACCTTAAATGTGTAGCTATTTTTCTCATATTACAGATTGCAGCATCAAAAATGACTTTTAATTTATATAGAAGAAATTTTTTAGTTTTTTTTAACCATTTATTATGATTCTGTTGGGTGCGCAAGGTGCATTCCCTTATTTTCGCAATTGTGAGTGCGTTTAATTACAAAGATATTATTAGGTCGTTACCTGAAAGTCCGGGAGTATACAAGTACTTTGATGCCGAACAAAACCTCATTTATATTGGAAAGGCAAAGAATTTAAAAAAAAGGGTTGGCAGTTATTTCTTTAAAAAACACCACGACAGCAGAAAAACAGCCATTTTAGTGAGTCGTATTGCCGATATTCAATACACGCTGGTTGAAACTGAAATGGATGCCTTGTTATTAGAAAATGCGCTCATAAAAAAATACCAACCTAGGTTCAACATAAGTTTAAAAGATGATAAAACATACGCCTCTATCTGTATCAAACATGAGCGCTTTCCGAGGATATTATCTACCAGAACCATTATAAGAGATGGAAGCGAGTATTACGGTCCGTACTCAAATGGGAACATGAAATACACTTTAATGGATTTGATTAAGGCCACCTATCCATTAAGAACTTGCAATTTTAATTTGAGTGAAGCCAATGTGAAAGCAGGGAAATTTAAAGCTTGCTTAGAGTATGACATAGGCAATTGTATGGCTCCTTGTGTGGGTAAACAAACAGAAGAAGAATACCACCAAAGTATAATAGCTATTAAAAAGCTTCTCAAAGGAAATTTGGGAGAAGTAAAGGCAGAGATAAAAGAACAAATGCATAAAGCCGCATCAAACTTGGAGTTTGAGAAAGCAGATGATTTAAAGAAGAAACTGCAATTGTTAGAAAATTACCAAAGCCGCTCAACCATTGTGAATGATATTAAACATGATGTAGATGTGTTTAGCATTGTGAGCGATGATAAATTTGCCTTTGCCAATTACCTCAAAGTTTCAAACGGAATTATTGTTCAAACACAAACTTTTGAGATAAAGAAAAAAATGGATGAAACAGATGAAGAATTGCTCAGTTTAGCCATTGCAGAGGTGCGTGAAAAGTATCAAAGTAGAACCACTGAGATTATTGTTCCTATTCCTTTAGATTGGGAAGATAGTGGCCTAACCATTACCGTACCTAAATTGGGTGATAAGAAAAAAGTGCTCGACCTATCGCTTAAAAATGCGATGTACTATAAGAAGGAAAAACTCAGTCAGTACGAAAAGCTCAACCCAGAATTTAAGGTTGACAGATTGATGAGTCAAATGCAAAGTGATTTGCGCTTAAAAGACCCTCCAAAACATATTGAATGTTTTGATAATTCGAACCTACAAGGAACCAACCCTGTGTCTGCTTGTGTAGTTTTTAAAGATGGTAAACCTAGTAAAAAAGATTACCGACATTTCATTCCAAAAACAGTGGTTGGTCCGGATGATTTTGCCACCATGCGCGAAGTTATTTTTAGAAGATATAGAGGACTACTTGAAGCCAATGAGCCTTTGCCAAACCTAATTATAGTAGATGGAGGAAAAGGCCAATTAAGTTCTGCCGTAGAAAGTTTAAAAGAACTAGGAATATATGGCAAGGTGCCCATTATGGGTATAGCCAAAAGGTTGGAGGAGTTGTATTATCCAGAAGATGAACTTCCCATGTATATTGATAAGAAATCGGAAACACTAAGAGTTATTCAGCAATTACGAGATGAGGCGCATAGATTTGGTATTACCCATCACCGTAAAAGAAGAAGTAAAAATACTTTGGTAACAGAGTTAGATGATATTAAAGGTGTAGGACCAGAAACAGCGAATATGTTGTTACGTGAGTTAAAGAGCGTTAAAAAAATTAAGGAAGCAGAGCTTACCTTATTATGTAATATAGTTGGCACCTCAAAAGGAAATTTGGTATATGATCATTTCCATCCAAACAAAATAAAGCATGAAACTAACTAACGGAGTTATTCTTGTTATATGTTTTGTGCTTGTGGCATTAGTGGCATTACCCAGGTTTAATGGCAATCAGCAGTTGGTTCAGACCGAACCTTGGGATGCCAAATACTTTGAAACTTATGTTGATTATTGGAGAGGAAACCCCACAGAGGTGCCCTTAAGACCTGCAAGCAACTGGCGATTTTTATTGCCAATGGTTGCTTCTGTGTTGCCATTTGCACCAAATACTTCCTTGAATTTAATCAATTTATTTTGTTTGCTAGGAACGGTATTTTTATTGAACCAAAGTTTGAGATTAAGAGGTGTTGAACCTATTAATAGGCTGATGGCAGGAGTTATATTTAGCGCTTCATTTCCCGTGTTTTATTATGGATGTATTGGTTATATAGATGCGGGCTCTGTCTTTTTTGTTTCCATGGCCACCTATGCCTTTTTGGTTCAGAAAAAGGGATTATTTGCGCTAGCACTTTTACTTGGTTTATGTGCCAAAGAAACAAGTTTGTTGGCATTGCCCTTTGCAGGAATGTATGCCTTGGTTCAGAAAGATTATAAATGGGTTGCTTGGGTTATATTTTTATTCATTCTCTCCTTCCCATTATTTGCCGTCATACGTGCTTATGCACCCATCAGCGAAGGAGAAAATAGGTATCCCTTCTGGGAAATAAGTGAACAATCATTCAAATACAATGTAAACAGAATGCGTACATGGGGTGCATTTGTATTAAGCTTAGGTATACCTGGTTTATGGTATGTAAATAAGCTATTCGGTCTGAACCAAAAAGAATTTCTTCAACCTCTCCCATTGGCTAGTTTGGCTGGATTATTAGCCGCTATTGGATTATTTGTTTTTAGCTTTATGAGCACCGTTGCCGATGGAAGAATTATTTGGCATAGTATTTTTTTCCTTTTGCTCTTTATTTTTGAACCCGAAAAGAAACTTCAGTTATAACATAAAATCATTTTGAATTCAACAAAAAGTATATCTCCAGAATTTATTAAAAAAGCATGCGTTTGGGCACAACAATATAGTAGCATTTGCATATTAGATAATAACCGTATTTCAAACGCACTAGGATTACAAGAGTTGGAATTTGCCTTAGCAGTTGGCGAGGCAGATGCTATAACGGGTAAAGGGGAAGGTGATTGGCAGCTATTGCGTAATTTTATAGACAAACACAGTGGAAACTCTCCTGTATTTGGGTACTTAACCTACGACCTCAAAAACCAATTAGAACAGCTTCAATCAACGCATAGCGATAGAATAGGCTTTGCGCCCATGTATTTTTTTGCTCCGCAACACTTACTGTTAATTGACTCAAATGGGCAACTCATGGTAATGAGTGAAGATGCCAACAGAATCATGCAGGAAATACAAGCAACTGCCATTCCCAACTTTGCTATTGAGCCTATTAAAATGCAAGCTAGGGTTTCGAAAGAAAAATATATACAAACCGTAAATGATATTAAAGAAAACATATTAAATGGAGATGTATATGAACTCAATTATTGTGTTGAATTTTATGCAGAGCAACAAAAAATAACACCCATTGAAACCTACTTTGCTTTGCAAGATATCTCCCCCACTCCCTTTGGTGCGTTTATGAAATGGCAGGATAGGTATTTGATATGTGCCAGTCCAGAAAGGTTTTTACGCAAATCACTGAACAAATTGCAATCACAACCCATAAAAGGAACAGTTCGAAGAGCGGCAGATGCAGTGCAAGACGAGGCATTGATACATGAGTTAAGAAACTCTGAAAAAGAAAGAGCTGAGAATTTAATGATAGTAGATTTGGTAAGAAATGATTTAGCC
>CAILJQ010000142.1 GCA_903834625.1 uncultured Bacteroidota bacterium | reverse complement strand
ATGATTTGTGGTGCAACAAGTTCTACTACTAACTTTGCTACTGCAGGAGTTTATCAAAGCACTTTAGGGGGCATTCAAGATGCCTTTTTCTTTAAATACTATTTGCCTAAAGATACCTGCGCCAATCCTTTCAAAACAGGTTTTACTTTAAACAAGCTCATCCAATGTGAACGCGATAACCAGTTTGTGTTTACAGATACTACTAAGAGTTCAACCAATGCCACACGCATTTGGGATTTTGGCAATGGCACTTTTGGTTCAGCCCTCACAGAAACCGTTCACTATCTGCCTGTAGTAAATAACAAGTTTACTGTTAGGCTCACGGTTACTGATGGCAACTGCATTGATTCTGCCAAGAGAGATGTGTTTTTGATTAGAAGTCCAGACAACAAAACTATCATTGGAAATATTTTACCACGACCAGGAATTACAGAAACCTATAATGTTCCGAGCACAAATGGCTCTACCTACAAATGGGTTTTTGAAAGTGGTGTGGCCGTTGGTACTACCTTTACCAATACCATCAAAATTAAATGGACCATGGAAGACACGGTTGATTTAAAAGTGGTAGAAACCAATGGTGGCGGATGTGTGGGAGATACCAACTATCTACAAGTTGTTGTTCATGACCCAACAGGTATAGATGAAGGACAAATAAATTTTGACGTTTCTATTTTTCCTAACCCAAGTGAAGGGCTTATTTATATAAATTACGCAGGTAAGGAAAACTTATTTGTTGAAGTATTGGATGCTACAGGCAGGCTACTTTTAGAAAAAAAGGTTTACGCACAAGAGCCCATTAACTTGAGTGGATTTTCAAAGGGTTGTTATTATTTTCGTATATATAACACAAATGGATACGCTACTTTAAAAAAGATTGTTTTGATTGATTAATGTATATGAAAAAAATTTACCTCTTTATTTTACTTGTTTCATTTGGTTTGCTTACATACGCAATTAACCCCAAGCTAAATCCACAAGCAGATTTGGGCTTTGTTAAAAATGATGGTCAGATAATGTTAAGCAACCAGCAATTTGCCAATGAAATTTTATACCGATTTGCTGGCAACAATTTACAGGTAAACCTTAGAAGAGGAGGTTTTACTTATGAGATAACCAAGGTAGAAATGGCAAAAGATGAATTGGAAATGCCAGTTACATCAACCGTTCGCGGCCATAGGGTAGATATAGATTTTATAGGTTTGAACCAAAATATAGCCATTGAAGAGTCGAACGAAAATGCTTTACCCTTGTTTGTTAGCGATAAAAGGAATGCAAACAACACAAAAAGATTACATCATTTTAAAAGGCTTCTTTACAAAAACATTTACCCCTTTATTGATATTGAGTTTTTGGTATCTAAAAACAATTTCAAATATAATTTCATCTTACATCCCGGTGCAGACGTATCGCAAATTCAATTCAAGGTATTAGGTGCTGATAAAGTTATACTAAACAAAAAGGGTAACCTTGATATTTACACTTCATGTGGGGTTATTGAAGAGCAAATCCCCTTAAGTTGGAGTGAGACAATAGGTAAACAAGCTAAACAGAATTTTGCATCTAGTTTTGTTTCAATAGGAGAAAATATTTTTGGGATTTTTAGCAAAGAAAAAATAAGTAGCTTAACCCGAGTGATAGACCCTGTGCCTTATTGCAGTTATGTTGGAGGACAAAACCTAGAATTTGCAGATGCCTTGGTAGTGGATGATACAGGCAATATATATTATGTAGGAAGAACCACTTCAACTACAGGAATATCTACTCCAGGTGCCTACCAAAGTGCGCTATCTGCGCCTAATGTTTACGATGCCTTTATTACCAAGTTTGATAAAAATGGAGCCATCATTTGGGGCACCTATTACGGAGGCACGGGAGATGAAAAACCTTATGACATAAAAATTGACAAACAAGGTAATATAGTACTTTGTGGATTTACCACTTCAACTAGTGGAATTGCTTCAACTGGTGGCAATCAAACAAGCAATGGTGGTGGGCAAGATGGATTTATATGTAAATTTAATCCGGGAGGAGGTTTACTTTGGGCCACCTATTATGGTTATAGTGGAGACGATGCCATTAATGCCATAGCCATTGATGCCTCTGGTGATTATATTTTCTCTGGCATTTCTAAATCAAGCAATTCGTTTTCTTACCCTAATATTCACCAAGCAAACAATGCTGGCGCGCAAGATGCCATGGTTATAAAAATGACCAGTGATGGTCTTATTAAATGGGCAAGTTTTTTTGGAGGCTCTTTAGACGAGGTAGGAACTGGAATTGCAGTAGATCAAAATAAAAACATTTATTTGGCCGGAACATCCTATTCAACTTCTGGAGTAGCCACAACGGGGGCTTATCAAACCATTCAATCTGGAAGTTCGGATATATATATTGCAAAATTTGATACCAATGGTACACGCCTATTTTCCACGTATATTGGTGGACCAAGTTTTGATAACCTTTCCGATTTAGGTATTGATAAAAACGATAACATCATTTTTGCTGGCCAAACAGGTTCAAGCAGCGGACTAGTTACACCTGGGGCCTATCAAACAACCTATGCAGGTGGGTCATATGATGTTATTTTAGGGAAAATGTCGGCTAACGGCCTTTTTGATTTTATTACTTACTATGGTGGTTCAGGAGTAGAATTTGCTAACGCGCTTGTTATTGGAAATAACAATAAGATTTATTTCTCTGGATATACCAACTCTAGAACTGGAATTGTTACCATAGACGGATATGATACTTCATTTGCTGGGGGCGCTTCCGATACCTATTTTGCCTGCTTTTCAAATACTGGAATAAGAGAATGGGCTAGTTATTTTGGAGGTGAGTCTGGAGATTATGGCTCTACCATAGGTTTAAGTAATAAGTATGATTTAGTTATTGGTGGCTTAACTTATTCCTTAACCAATATTGCTACTGTTGGTGCTGTCAAAAGTTCACTTACAGGCACAACAGACAACTTTTTACTCATATACAATTTAGGCATTCCTGTAAGCGAACCTTGCACCACACCCATTCATGCAGGATTTACCTTGAACAAATTAATTCAATGCGAACGCGATAATCAGTTTGTGTTTACAGATACAACAACTGCATCAATTAACGCCACTAGGGTGTGGGATTTTGGCAACAATACTTTTGGTTCAGCCACTACAGAAACAGTGCACTATCTGCCAGTAGTTGATAACAAGTTTACTGTTAAGCTCACTGTTACCGATGGCAATTGTATTGATTCTGCCAAGAGAGATGTGTTTTTAATTAGGAGTCCGGGTGCAAAAACCATTACGGGTAATGTTCTGCCTCGACCAGGAATTACTGAAACCTATACCGTTCCCAGTTCAAATGGCTCTACGTATAAATGGGTATATGAATCGGGTCAAGCGGTTGGGACTACCTTTACCAATACCATTAAAATTAAATGGTTAACAGAAGATACTGTTGATTTAAAAGTTGTAGAAACCAATGGTGGCGCTTGCGTGGGTGATACCAACTATTTGCAAGTGATTGTGCATGATCCAACAGGTATGCAAGAACTGTTGGAGATGGGCAGCATTGCGGTGTATCCAAATCCTAGCAACAACTATATTTATATAGAAGATATTACCCAAAGCAATATGCCTTTTACCTTAACAGATACATTTGGTAAAAAGGTGTTAGAGGGTATACAAAACAACGGTCAAGCAATACATGTAAGTCAATTACCAGCGGGTATTTATTTGCTTCAAATGGGCAACTACCAAGGTTTTGTGAAACTCGCTATTATACATTAGTTTTTGGTTTCGGTTCGAACCGAATGCCTTATTGTTTTCTTCTTCCTTTGGCAACGGGTTCTGCAACCCAAGGATCATCTGGCCAAGAGTGTTTAGGATACCTGCGTTTGAGTTCCTTTTTTACTTCGTGGTAGGTATTGTTCCAAAAGCTTCTCAAATCTGAGGTTACTTGTACAGGTTTAAATCCAGGTGATAACAGATGCATCACCAAAGCAGTCTCTTGTCTGTTAATTTTTGGCGTATCTGTTAAACCAAATACTTCTTGTAAACGCACTGCCAATACAGGGGTTTCGCCATGTGCGAAATAGTCTATTTGTAAATGAGAGCCACTTGGAACAAGTATCTTTTTAGGTGCCAACTCCTCTATCAATTGTTGTTTCTCATAGGGCAAGAAAGCATATAAAGCTTCTGCTAGGTTTAATTTTTTGAGGTCGTCTGCACGTTTACAGTTTTGTAAAAAAGGTGCAAGCCACTCCATAGCACTCACCAACAAAGTGGGTGTACTCACATCTGGCCATCCTTCTGTTCGGTTCCATTTGCGTAAACTTAAGATGCGATTTTGCAGTTGTTGCATGTCTTCATCAAAAGAGAGCAAGCTTTCACCTTCTGTTCTTATGGCGTCACAAATGGCTTGAACCAAATAAGATGAATCTGGGTTTGGAATAGGTTTAGATTGTAGGACAATGCTTCCAATTCTTAAGTCTTTGCTGGCTATTAATCCACCTTTACGGGTATCCCAAGTAATGATTTCTTTTTCTTTTACCAGGGCGCGTAGGTCTGTTGGATTTAATGGCGAGGCCATAAATATTTTACCTAACCCATCACGGGTATCCATATGCGCAACAGCCAACCAAGGCTCATGGGCTAAGTCGTCTTTATGTCCGGCCATGGCATACTTTCCATTGGCTAATTGAAATTGGGCATTATTACCTGGCCTCGCACAAGCTATACGCTCAGGGTAAGCGTGGGCAATGAGCAGTCCGGTTTCAAATGGGTCAACAGGGGTATTACCTGCCTCTACTTGCAACATTCTTCTATAAGATTCTGCCACTTTTTCAATGCGTGCAAAACCTTTTCCAACGGTATTGTTCAAACGTGCCCTGCGCAAGGCTTCTACTCTAAGGTTGATATCTATGCCAGCATCTCTTCCCAATGGGTCTCTTTCTTCAAGCACTGCAGCCACATCTGTTGCCAATTGTATGGTATGCTCTTCTTCTGCTAATAGCAGCATATGGGCAATTCGTGGGTGACAAGCCAACTGATGTATTTGTTGTCCGTGTGCAGTTATTTTCCCATTTTCTAAGGCACCCAATTCATGCAAAATAAACGAGGCTTGAGCCAAGTGTGCTTTAGGAGGTGTGTTGAGCCAACTCAATTGTTCGGGATTGGTAATGCCCCATTGCGCCAAATCGAGGGTTAAGTCGGCCAAATCTGCCTCCATAATTTCAGGCGTTCTATGATCGGCTAAACGGTTGTGAGTGGCTGCCGTCCACATGCGGTAACAAACACCTGCGCTTAACCTGCCTGCTCTACCTGCGCGTTGGTCTGCAGAGTCTTTTGATATTTGTATGGTTTCTAACCTACTCAAACCACTTCTTGGATCGAACCGAAGCATGCGACCCAAGCCTGTATCAACCACAATTTTTACGCCTTCTATGGTTAAGCTGGTTTCTGCAATGGAGGTAGCTAATACTATTTTTCTTTTGCCATTCCTATTGGGCATAATCGCCGCAAACTGCTCGTTTTGTGGCAGCATACCATACAAAGGATGGATGGCAAAATCTCTTAAATCAAATTTGAGCAACTCGGCTGTTCTTCTAATTTCTGCTTCACCAGGTAAAAACACCAGCACATCACCTTCATGTTTTTTGGTGGCATCTATTATGGTTCTGGCTGTGGTTTCTGGTAACAAACGCTCATCTTGTCCACCCGAATAAACAATATCAACAGGAAATTGCTTGCCTTCACTTTGAATAATCTCTGCTTGCAATAATGAACTGAGTTGAGGCATATCAAGGGTAGCACTCATAATGAGCATGCGCAGATCAGGTCTTAACACTTGCTGTGCTTCTCTGCAAAGGGCCATGGCTAAATCTGCATGGATACTGCGTTCATGAAACTCATCAAATATTACCAAACCATAACCCTCAAGTGCGTTGTCTGATTGCAGCATACGTGTGAGGATGCCTTCTGTAACCACTTCAATTTTGGTATGAGGACCAATTCTGTTCTCAAACCGAATGCGGTACCCAATGGTAGCACCAATTTCTTGTTCTAGCATGTGTGCCATGCGGTTGGCAATACTTCTGGTGGCTAACCTGCGGGGTTCTAACATCAGGATTTTTTGTCCCTGCAACCACGGTTCATTTAACAAAGCCAGCGGCAACAAGGTGCTCTTTCCTGCTCCAGGAGGGGCTTGTACAATAAGGGTGCTGTTGTTTTGTAAGTTTTTTTGAACCGCTGGAATAATCTCGGCAACAGGTAAGTTGAAACTATATAGGTCTATCTGCAAAATGGTATTCAGTTTTAAAGCCTTCAAAAATAGGCAAATTAAATGGGAGGAGAAGGCACAAAACCTTTTGCCATAAAACAGAAGCAGTATATTTGCTTTTTAGCTATTTTGCCTGAACCAATTTTTGGTTCAAACCGAAAAATATATGACACAAAAACATACTTGGAATTTTGCTACAGTAGGCGGTATTAAACGCGTGAATTTAGAATCTGGTTCTGATTTGATGGCCTTAGATACCCTTGACCAGAAGTTATGGACAGCCTTAAGTTGCCCGGTGAATGGTTTAGAAATAGATGCCAGAACGCTTGAGTTGATAGACCGAGATAAAGACGGACAGATTAGGGTGCCAGAAATATTAGCTGCAGTAAAATGGATGACCAGTTTGTTGAAGAATGCAGATGATTTGTTGAGGCAAGAAGATGGAATGCCCTTAAGCGCCATCAATGATGCAACAGTAGAAGGCAAATATTTGCTGCAGTGTGCTAAAATAATTTTAACCAATTTGGGTAAACCAAATGCCACACATATTACTGTAGAGGATGCTTCTGATTTTACGCGCATTTTTGCCGCTACACCTTTTAATGGTGATGGTATCATAACCGAAGACAGCACGCAAGATGAAGCATTGCAACAAATTATTTTAGAGATAAAAGCATGCATAGGTTCAGAGCAAGATAGAAGCGGTAAACCAGGTGTAAATGCCGAACAGGTTGATTCTTTTTTTGCCGCTTGTTTTACTTATTCTGATTGGAAAAAACAATCGGAAAACGGAGCCCTACAAATATTTCCGTTTGGCGAAAATACGGCTAGAAATCATGGTTATTTTTTAGAGGTAAAATCAAAAGTAGAAGACTATTTCTTACGCTGCAGATTGGCTGCTTTTGATGCAGATAGCACGCCCATTTTGAACCAAATTGGTGCGCGTGTAGAAACATTGGCGAATAAAGATTTACAATCGTGTAAAGATGAAATTGGCGGATTTCCTTTGGCTAAAATAGAGGCAGGCAAAGCTCTTCCTTTTTATGAAGGAATTAACCCCTCATGGGAACAAGCTATGGCAAATTTTGCCCAAGCAGTTTGTGCGCCAGGTGCTAAATCTTTAAGTGAAAAGGAATGGCAAGGAATTGTGCAACAGTTTGAACCCTATAGTGCTTGGCTTGTTGCAAAAGCAGGCGCAGAGGTAGAGAATTTAGGGATGGAAAGAATAGAACAACTTATTCAATCAACCACCAAAACGCAACTTCACGAGCTAATTGCCAGAGACAAAGAACTAGAAGACGAGGCAGGTAGCATGATGCAAGTAGAACAAATGGTAAGGTATTACCGTGATTTGTTTACCCTGCTCAAAAACTTTGTTACATTTTTCGATTTTTATACGCCAGGTACAAAAGCCATTTTTCAGGCAGGAACTTTATACATCGACCAACGCAGTTGCGATTTGTGTATTAAAGTAAGTGATATGGGTAAGCACAATTCTATGGTGGGATTAAGTGGAATGTTTTTGATTTACTGTCATTGTGTTTCCAAATCGGGGGATGAGCAAATGACCATTGTAGCCGCCTTAACCAATGGAGATATTGATAATTTGATGGTAGGCAGAAATGCCGTGTTTTATGATAGAAGTGGCAAGGATTGGGATGCAACAGTTATTAAAATAGTTGACAATCCTATAAGCATTAGACAAGCCTTTTGGACACCCTACCGAAAGGTGTATCAATTTATTCAAGCCCAAATAAACAAGTTTGCCTCAGAGCAAGATGAAAAGGTAACTTCACAAGCTACCGGAGCCATAGAGAAAAAGGCAAATGAAACCAAGGAACAAATCATTATTAAGCAAGCGCCAACAGAACCTGCAACGCCCTTTGATATTGGCAAGTTTGTGGGAATTTTTGCAGCAATTAGCTTGGCATTAGGAGCCATTGGTACAGCCATTGCATCCCTTATTGCAGGCTTTGTGGCCTTAAGTTGGTGGAAAATGCCATTGGCCATTTTTGGATTAATGCTCCTAATCTCTGGCCCTTCTATGATTATTGCTTATTTTAAATTACGCAAACGCAATTTGGCTCCTTTGTTAGATGCCAATGGTTGGGCAATAAATGCTGGAGCTAGGGTAAATATTACGTTTGGAAATGCCCTTACGCAAATTGCTACTTTACCCTTGAATTCTAAGATTAACCTTAACGACCCATTCACCAAAAAGGGTATTCCTTTATGGAAAATTGGCATCATAAGTGGTGTAGCAATTGCCTTACTTATTTATGCCTTGGTATACCTAGGTTACTTGGTCATCTAAAGAAAGGATATTTTATTCTTTCTTGTTGTATAATTCTATGGTTTTATCCAACCGAGAGTTGAAGGGTTTTTGCAAAAGCACTGCGTCTAGGGCAGAAATTAATGCTGAAGCGGTAACCCCATAAAGTAAGGCATTTTCATTGGTTGAACTCAATCCATAAACCAACGGAAAAACAGAAATAATTTGTATTGCTACCTGCAAGTGCCTGATGTTTCTTGTTTTTACAAATGCTTTCCGCGCCTCTGGGTATTGCTTGGTTAATTGTTTTAGCTCCGGCATGGATAGTGCTTCCCGGTTTTGGACTGCATGGTGCGTACCAAAAAAATTAATAGATACCAATGTGTCTTGATTTTGTGCTTGTACTTGAAAAACGCTCAAATACAAAGCAAAGGCTAGTATGTATTTCATATGCCCTCAAAACAACCAACTGAAAAAAAAGTTTTGAGGACCATCATCAATTGAATGAGTTATGTCATAGTTTGACTTTAATGAAATAGCGAACTTTACTTTTTAATAGATGGGATATGGACGATCGATTGAAGAGTTTGTTATACATGGGTATTGGCCTAGCATCTACCTCTCAGAAAGCAAAAATGCTTTTAGATAAAATGGAGATAGAAGGAAAACTGAGTGAAGAGGAAGGAAAGCGTATCATCACAGAATTTATTGAAGGTGTAAAAGGCGAAGGCGCACACCTGCAAGACAATGCCTATAGGTATTTGCATGAGGTGTTGAATGAGCTTGAAACACCTAGCAAAAAAGAATTTTATGCCCTACAAGCAAGGGTAGAGAAATTAGAGCAGTTGTTGAAAGAAAAGAACCATGACATTTAAACACCTTAGGCGCTACAAACAAGTGCTTCAAGTATTAATGAAGCATGGCTTAGACGATATGCTCGCGCATTCTAGCTTGCAAAAATTGCTACCTAAAATTCGTTTTCACCGAAAAATAAAAGGGGAAATTTCTAAAGTAAGTTATAGCAGGTACGAACGCATTCGCATGGCTTTGGAAGAGTTGGGTCCAACCTATGTAAAGTTTGGACAAATACTTGCCAATAGGCCAGATATATTGCCAGAAGAACTCATCAATGAATTAAAGAAACTGCAAGATGCAGTGCCCGGGTTTGCTTTTTCAGATGTGAAAGAAATAATCGAAAACGACCTCAATGGTAGTTTAGAAAATCTCTTTTTGTCTTTTAATGAGAAACCCATTGCTTCTGCCAGCATTGCCCAAGTGCATAGAGCTGTATTGCACACTGGTGAGGAGGTAGTGGTAAAAGTACAACGACCAGATATTGAAGAAATCATTGAAGAAGACCTACGTATTTTGGCCGATTTGGCAGAGATTGCCGAACACAATTTTCCTCAAATAGCTCGGTTTGAACCCATAGAATTGGTGAAATCTTTGAATAAATCAATGAACAGGGAATTAAATTTCTTGTTAGAGGCTTACAATATCAACCACTTTCAGCATTTGTTCAAAACAGATTCATTGGTGTATGTGCCAAAGGTATACAGCAAATTTAGCACCCGAAGAGTTATTTGTATGGAATATATTCAAGGGGTAAAGGTTGATCAAGTGCAGCAATTGCGTGAAATGAATGTTGACCTCCATGGATTGGCAGAAAAGGGTTTGTATTTGTATTTTCAACAGATATTTAAATTTGGCTTTTTT